>JBBAKZ010000428.1:0-2768 GCA_040403275.1 Arcicella sp.
TATAAAACTATAGAGGCATAATAGAAAAATTCATCTTAGTCTTGAGTCTTTTTGACCGTACTTGGTTTTCTTGTGGCAAACAAGACCCAATTAATCGCCAGAGGAATTATTAGTCAGTTTCATATACTGTTATTGATAAAACTTCAAATGATTCTCAAAATGAGAATTCGCTCGTTCAACTGCAAAAAGCAGGTATGTCACAAATGAATTTTAGTAGTTTACAACAAGCGTTGGGTAAAATAAATAACGCTAATTATGCGATTGAAGGTAACACTCAAATTGTCTTGGTTGAAACCTAAAATCATAATTTGAATGGAGAAGGTTTTAATAAAATGATTGATAATTTTAATTTATCAAATTCGTCTAATAATGAAGTGTTGATGCAAAATTACCAAACGTGTACAGATGAAAATTGTAAGAATATTTAGGGTCGTGTCGGAACTTTAGCAATGGAAGTAATTAAGTGTCTAGGTCAAATTAATTAGCATAATACTCATAAAATGATTGATAATACACTTTTTTATTGTCACTAGCTTACTTGTTGAGTCATGCCATGAGAAAATTTTTCCAAGCAATTATATTAAAAAAATACATTTTTAACTGGAACAATTTAGGCCAAAGCATATGGCAATGAAGTCATCTCAAAAAAATAAAGTGAAGTCTCTTTCAAAATTAGTTAATCACGTCTTTAAATCAAATCACAATCAGTAGATTTGTAACACATAATCGTTTTCATCCCAAATAATAACCCAATAATATATGTTAAATTTAAAAGTGCACTTTCTGATCCTCTTGCTCATTGCTCAATGCTCACAGCTTAACGCACAACCCATTAAACCCATGCCAACGGGCGAGATTTTAATCAATCTCAAGAAATTAAACGTGGTTGGCTCAGCACTCTATATGGCGGCTCATCCGGATGATGAAAATACCATTATGCTTTCTTGGCTTGCGAAAGAACGTAAAGTACGCACCTCTTATCTTTCGGTAACTCGTGGTGACGGGGGGCAAAACTTGGTGGGTTCAGAATTGTCAGACTTGTTAGGACTTATCCGTACCCAAGAACTTTTAGCGGCTCGTGCCATTGATGGTCCTGAACAATATTTTACTCGAGCCAATGATTTTGGGTTCTCGAAAAACACGGATGAAACGATGCAGATTTGGGGAAAAGATGCCGTGTTAGGTGATGTGGTTTGGCGAATTAGAAACCTTCGTCCCGATGTGATTATTTGTCGTTTCCCACCCGATGCTCGTGCAGGTCATGGAAATCATTCAGCTTCGGCGGTTTTGGCAGAGGAGGCATTTAAAATTTCGGGCGATCCAACCAAATACCCAGAGCAATTAAAATATGTGAAACCGTGGCAAGCCAAACGAGTGGTTTGGAATACCTTTAATTTTGGAACGGTTGCCCAAACCCAAAAACCCGCAGAAAAAGATTGGATTCAAGTGGACATTGGTGCCTACAATCCGTTGTTAGGAAAATCTTACAACGAAATTGCCGCTGAAAGTCGTTCGCAACATAAATCGCAAGGATTTGGTGTGCCTCGTGGCCGTGGTTCAAGACCAGAATATTTTGTTCATAAATTTGGTGATAGAGCGGATAAAGACGTTTTTGATGGCGTGGATATTACTTGGAATCGGGTAAAGGGAGGAAAAGAAATTGAAGTTTTGGTCAATGAAGCGATTAAAAATTTCATTGCAGAAAATCCTTCGACCATCGTTCCAACTTTGGTAAAAGCGTATCAATTAGTCTCGAATTTAGAGGATGAATATTGGAAAACTCAAAAGAAGAAAGAATTAGAAAATCTCATTATTGCCTGTGCTGGTTTATATTTTGAGGCAAATCCAAATGAATATGCAGCGGCTTCGGGGGAGAAAATAAATGTTTCTACCACATTCATCAAACGTTCGGACTTGCCGATTACCCTCAATAAAATACGTTTAATTGGTTTGGGTAAAGATACCACCATGAAAACAGAGTTGGTAAATAATGAATTACACCGCATTACTTTCGCCGTTGAAATTTCGAGAGGTCAGCCTTTATCGCAACCGTTTTGGTTAGCCGAAAAGAAAATGAGCAAAGGGATGTACCGAGTTGATAATCAAGAATTAATTGGATTACCTGAAAAACCAGCGGATTTGCAAGCGGAATTTTCGTTTACCATTGATAATCAATTATTTAATTTTACTACACCAGTCATTTATAAATATACCGACGAAACTCGTGGGGAATTATACCGAGGTTTTGAAATTCGTCCTGAGATTTCTACCAATATTTCGGATAAGGTATATGTTTTTGCGGATAATCAAGCCAAAGAAGTTGAAGTAACCTTAAAATCTGGCAAACCAAATGTGTCGGGTTCGGTTCTTTTAGATTTGCCCGATGGTTGGAAATCAGTTCCTACAAGTATTGATTTTAATCTAGCGAATAAATATCAGGAAATAAAAGTAATTTTTAAAGTAACGCCTTCTTCAAAAGATTCAGAAGGACAAATTAAAGCCGTGGCTAAAACCGCCAATGGAACTTTCGACCGAGGAATTGTGACGGTTGCCTACGACCATATTCCTCCGCAAACCCTTTTTCCAAGTGCTGAGGCAAAAGTGGTTAAATTAGATATCAAATTCAAAGGAAAAAATATCGGATACATTGCCGGTGCAGGGGATGAAGTTCCAGCCGCTTTACGTCAAATTGGGTATAATGTTACCATGTTAGCAGAAAAAGAATTCAACGAAGATTTATCAAGATTGGATGCGATTGTCGTGAGTGT
>JBBAKZ010000429.1:0-1118 GCA_040403275.1 Arcicella sp.
AGCTTTGCCAAATAATATTGTTCAACATTGGCTAAACGGCTTTAAAGTAATTGAATATGAGCGTAAAAGTAATATTTTCAAGGCGTTGGTAGCTCGCAGTAAATATAAGGATTATAACGGTTTTGGAGCGGGTGATAAAGGAAATATTCTTTTGCAAGATCACGGTAATAATGTTTCATTTAAAAATATTAAAATAAAGGAGTTAAAATAAAATATAAACCATCAATTCTTATCAACGATGACAACAAGGAGAGAGTTTGTAAAAAGTACCGTTTTAGCAGGATTAGCCACCGGTTTTTCTGCAAAATCATACGCCAAAATTATTGGCTCGAATGACCGTGTAAGGGTTGCCTGTGTAGGCTTTTCCGACCGTTTCAGGGCATCACATATTCCCCCATTCAAACAATTTCAGAAAGAAATGAATTTTGAAATGGTAGGGGTATCGGATATTTGGAATCGCCGACGTGATGAAGGTAAAGCCTTTATCGACAAAGAGTTAGGGTCTGACGTAAAAGTATTTCGTAATAATGACGAGCTATATGCTTCAAAATCGGTGGATGCTGTAATGCTTTCAACGGCGGATTTTCAACACGCTTCTCATGCGATTGAAGCGGTTAGAGCTGGTTGTGATGCTTACGTAGAAAAACCACTGGCCGAAACAATGGAAGACAATCGTGCAGTATTGAAAGCGGTAAAACAATCGGGTAAAATTGTTCAAATTGGTTCACAACGTAGAAGTGGACCGAACTATTTTGCGGCGGAAGATTTTATCAAATCTGGCAAATTTGGACCAATTGTAATGGTAGAATTAGTCTGGAACGTAAATCAACCAGGACGTTGGAGAAGACCCGCTTTAACCAAAGATTTAAGAGAATCGGATATCGACTGGAAGCGTTTCTTAGTAAACCGTCCTGCGGATACTTTTGACCCACGTAAATACTTGGAATACAGACTTTTCTGGCCTTATTCTTCAGGAATTCCGGGACAATGGATGTCGCACCAAATTGATACGGTTCACTGGTTTTCGGGACTTCCTCATCCACGTAGCGCTGTTGCCAATGGCGGTATTTATCAATGGCAAGATGGACGTAAAAATGCCGATACCATGACCGTTGTTT
>JBBAKZ010000429.1:1128-2768 GCA_040403275.1 Arcicella sp.
CGTTGTTTTTGATTATGGTCCTTTGGACGATATGACCAAAGGTTTTCAAGTACAATTTACAAGTCGTTTTTCAAACGGAGCGGGTGATACGAAAGAGTTGTATTACTCAAACGGTGGTATGATTAATTTGGATACCAACGAAATTTCTCCAACCGGTGGATTGTCGGAAGGACAAGCAAAAGCGATGGGAATGCAGGCTAATTTATTGCCTAAAATGAAGTTGAGTGACGTTACTAAAATTGAGACGAATGCCAACACGGGTTATGATGCTTTGACTACCACTCACATCAAAAACTGGATGGATTGTGTTCGTTCACGCAAAACACCAAATGCGCCGATTGAAGCTGGTTACCAACATTCTATTGCAACTATCATGTCAAATGCCGCTTATCGTACAGGCCAGCGAGTAACTTTTGACGAAAAAACGCAAGAAGTTATGGCGGGTGGAAAAGTGTTTAAATATTAAAAATAGGGTAATTTTACGGAAGTTTTCGTTTAATTGAAAACTTCCGTTTATAAATGCAAGCAGATCTTTACAAAACCATAAAATTACCCGCAGAAGGGGTTTTCAAAGACAAAGGCAGCAAGTTTTTGGCTCTTGCTTTTCCTTTCCAAAACGAATCTGAGGTAAAAAACATCATTGAACCGCTTAGAAAGGAACACTTCAAAGCGGTTCATTTTTGTTATGCCTATCGCATAGGACTAGATAAAAGCAATTTCAGAGTAAATGACGATGGTGAACCATCTGGTTCGGCTGGCCGACCTATTTTGAACGTACTTTTATCAAAAGATATTACGAATATTTTGGTCGTGGTGGTTCGTTATTGGGGCGGGACATTATTGGGTGTTCCAGGTTTGATTAATGCTTATAAATCTGCAACGGAAGAAGCCCTTGAAAATGCCGAAATCATCGAAAAGACGGTTAATGATGTTTATCGAATAACTTTTGGGTACGTTCAGATGAACGAAATTATGAAAGTGGTAAAGGATTTTGACTTGAAAATTAAGAATCAACAATTTGATAATCAATGTGTTATTGAATTAGAATTTAGGCAAAATATTTCATCTCAAATCATCGGAAGGTTAGACAAAATGGATGAAATAGACATTAGATTTTTACGTACCGTTTAAGCCTCAATTTTTTTGCAATTACATATCTTCTTCACAGGCCAATAAATGACTTCAACATTCAATTATCAATAAAAACTAATCTCATTCCCCAATAACTAATCCCTAATTACTACCTTTGCAAATCAATAAAAAATAATTAAATGGATATATACGTGGGTAGTATTCCTTTCAAATGGAAGGATTCAACATTAGTAGAGATTTTTGGAGAATTCGGAGAGGTTCATTCTGCCAAAATTGTCATAGATAAATTTACTCGTCAAAATAAAGGTTTTGGCTTTGTGGAAATGCCAAAAGAAGAGGAAGCAAAAGCGGCCATTAAAGGTCTGAATGGGAAGGAATTCGAAGAAAGAAAAATCGTGGTTAATCAGTCAATCCCTAATAATGCAGGAAGTTTAGATAAAGATAGTAAGAAGAAAAAAGTCTATTCAAAGCCTGAAAATAAGGAATGGAAGCCTTTTATGGGTATTGGCAAAAAACGCAAATAATATCATCAAAACCATTGTTAAAAA
>JBBAKZ010000430.1:0-2703 GCA_040403275.1 Arcicella sp.
TTAGCCGAACAAGAATGGGACAGAAATTTCCCTTCCCGTCGTGGAGAAGCTCAGTACATTGTTCCTTACATGAAGACTGACCCTTCTCAGCAAGTACCAATTATGACTAATTCAGAAAATATCATGGCTTTTGGGCCAAATGCCTACGCAAAACCTGCTACGGCATTAAATATTTTGCGTGAAACCGTTATGGGACGAGAATTATTTGATGCAGCTTTCAAAGAATACGCACGTCGTTGGGCCTTCAAACAACCCTATCCTGCTGATTTTTTCCGCACGATGGAAGATGCTTCGGGGGTGGATTTAGACTGGTTCTGGAAAGGTTGGTTCTACGGAGTTGAACCCGTAAATCAATCACTTGAAAACGTAGAATGGTTCGGAATTGACAAAGCTGACCCTGCACAAAAAAGCGATATTGCTCGGAAGGATGCCGCTGCAAAAAAAGAGACGATGAGTAATATTCGTAACAAAAAAGATATCCCAAAAACGGTGGTCGAGGAAAATCCCGATATGAAGGATTTTTATAATACTTATGATCGTTTTGCTAGTTCCGAAGCCGACAAAAGACGTTTTGACCAAACCATGTCGGGACTTAATGAAGAGGAGAAAAAATTAGTGGATTCCAACAAAAATTTTTATGTCTTGAACGTAAAAAATAAAGGTGGTTTGCCAATGCCCGTTATCGTGAAAGCAAATTATGAAGACGGAACCAATGAAGTATTTAGAATCCCGGCCGAAGTATGGCGTTTGAATGATAAAGAAGTAAAAAAGGTAATTCCCACAGATAAAAAAGTAACGAAATGGACATTAGACCCATTCATGGAAATTGCGGATATTGACACGGACGACAATGCTTTCCCACGGGAACCAGAGCAACCTTCAAAATTCCAAGTTTTCAAAGGACAACGTCCACCACAGCCGAACCCAATGCAAGAAGCTCAGAAGAAATCGGGTTCTGCGGTACAGGGAGCGAAGAATTAAAGGTTGATTTGCCACAGACTTAAAAAAGAGTCGTTCCAAATCGGGATGACTTTTTTTTTATATTTCGAAAAAAACAAAACCCCTATAAAAAAAAGTTA
Organism: Arcicella sp.; assembly: GCA_040403275.1. Lineage (GTDB taxonomy): Bacteria > Bacteroidota > Bacteroidia > Cytophagales > Spirosomataceae > Arcicella. The sequence continues at coordinate 1,080 of JBBAKZ010000430.1, forward strand.
CCCAAACGGAAACCATCTGGGTAATCTTAATAAATAGTTCTACACCTATTAAGTGCAAATATATACCTTTTTCTCAATCAATGTCAAGGGAAATTTATAATATTTTACCGGATTTACGCCATTATTGATTTAACGGACGATGAACGGAGGGAATCTGCATTTTATGCTTAATTTTGTAGTTCAAAAATAGAGTTGTGAAACCAATAGAAAGACATCTTTTCAATATTCTCGAAGAACGAAAACAACAATCTCTTTTTCGTTCCTTACGTACTTCAAATAAACGCATAGATTTTTGCTCCAACGATTATCTAGGATTTTCCCAAAAAATAAAGGAAAATTCTGAAATCTATGGTTTTCCATCGGGAGCCACGGGGTCAAGATTATTGGCAGGAAATACGCAATTTGTGGAAGATTTAGAACAGGAAATTGCTGATTTTCACGGGGCAGAGGCAGGTCTAATTTTCAACTCTGGCTACGATGCCAACGTGGGTTTATTATCGTGTATTCCTCAGAAAAATGATGTTTTATTGACCGACGAACTCATCCACGCCAGCATGATTGACGGGGCCCGATTGAGCTACGCCACAAGGTATAAATTCAAGCATAATGACGTTGACAATTTAGCAGTTAAATTACAGAATTTAGAAAACAATTTTCAAGTTTCACTAAATCAAACACTAACCCAAAATACTAAATATCTTCCAATACCAACCTCAAACATCGAACAACAAACATCGAACCTATTCATCGCCCTCGAATCAGTTTACTCAATGGATGGCGACCTTGCCAATTTAGAAGAAATTGTTCATTTATCCGAAAAATACGGAGCAAATCTTATGGTAGATGAAGCGCATGCCACCGGCGTTTTTGGCAAAAATGGTAAAGGATTAGTTTCTGAATTAGGTTTGGAAGATAAAGTTTTTGCCCGTGTTATTACTTTTGGAAAAGCCTTGGGTTGTCACGGGGCAGTTGTGTTGGGAAGTCGAAATCTTCGGGATTATTTGATCAACTTTGCTCGCCCGTTTATTTACTCAACTGCCGCCCCAATGCACACCCACCAGAATGTTCGGCAGGCGTATCAATTATTAAAATCGCCAAACTTTTCAAACGAAAAACTACATGATTTGATTCGATTTTTCAAGCAACAAGCAAGGCAAATGCCTGATTTAGCGCTAATTGACAGCCCATCGGCTATTCAATGCATTATCATTCCGGGTAATGAAAAATGCCGAGAAGTGGCTTCAAAATTACAAAATGAAGGCTTAGACATTCGCCCAATCGTCTCCCCGACCGTTCCAAAAGGAAAAGAACGATTAAGAATTTGTTTGCATGAATTTAATGCGGAGGAGGAGATTTTGAAGATATTTGATGTACTGAAAAGCGTGGAAAATTTATCTCAAAATTCGTTATTTACAACTTAAATAAAACATGAAATACATCATTGCAGGCATTGGAACTGAAATTGGTAAAACCTTTCTTTCTTCCATTCTGACTGAAGCATTACAGGCCGATTATTGGAAACCAATCCAATCTGGCGCTTTAGATTTTACGGATACCGATACGGTTAGAAATTTAATTTCTAATTCAAAAAGAAAAAAATTGAAACCATTTTCATGTATTTATT
>JBBAKZ010000431.1:0-2699 GCA_040403275.1 Arcicella sp.
CGACCGTTATAAAGATAATATTCCATTTACGGTCATGTCGGCGGATGTTTTGGAAAAATACAAAGACCAATACCAAAATGTGTACGAAAAAGGGGCATTAATTGGTTTGTGTTTGGATATTAAATTACGTCAATTATCGGGTGGAAAATACGGTACGCAAAACTTAATGCGTGATTTGTCAAAATATTACGGAAAAGAGAAGTCGTTTAATGACGATGAATTATTTGACAAAATTACGGAGGTAACAAAATTTCCAGAAATTCGTCAGTTTTTTGCCCAATTTGTGGAAGGAAAAGAGCCTTTACCGATACAAGAAACCTTGAAAAGCGTTGGAATTGATTATGTAAAGAGCCGAAAGAAAAAAGAAAAAACCTTGGGATATTCGGTTTATAATTTGGGAATTAACCCAGAATCAAAAGGGATTTTTATCATTGATGAAGACGGAATTGATGAATTAGGCAAGAAATTAGGCTTTAAAGCGGGGGATGAATTGGTATCATTGAATGGTAAAAAGTTAGATTTAACCACTTTCAGAACCGAAAGAAGTGAATATATGGCCAATGCCAAAGATGGGGATGAAATAAATTATGTGGTACTGCGCAAAGACGGAGACAAAAAAGCAGAAGTTAAACTTTCGGGTAAATTATTTATTCCAGAAGTGGAGGAAAAAAATATTCTTTCGCCCATGGAAAACCCAAGTGATGAGCAATTGAAATTGCAACAAGCATGGTTAGTTCCTGCCGTGAATTGATTGTTTTGTACTAACTTTCCGAAAGTTCTAAAACTTTCGGAAAGTTTAACCTTGATTAAGCTTACGTTATGAAAAATCTCCTTAAAACAGATTTCATAATCTTATATACATTAGGCATATTTTTATTGTTTGCTTGCGATAATCTCAACAGCAATTTACCCACACCGCAAGATGGGGGTAAATTTTTTTATCCAAAAATTGGTCAATCGGTTGTGTATGAGGTGGAGGATACGCAATATGAACTTACGGGAAAATTCACGGTGAAAACCTACCAACTAAAGGAATTCAATGTTGCTACTTTTAAAGATTTCGATGGAAAAGAAGCCTTGAGAATTGAGCGATACCGGAGAGAAAATAATACCCAGCAATGGGTGATTGATTCCGTTTTTACCGCAAAAAAAGCGATTGATAAGGCCCTCAAAACTGAAAATAACGTAACTTACCTAAAAATGACGTTTCCGATAAAGGAAGGTTTAAAATGGAATGGAAACGCCTATAATTCGTTCAAAAATGATATTTATGAAATGAAAAACGTTAATCAATCATTTCAAACGAATGGACAAAAATTTGAGAATTCAATAACCATTATTCAACAAAATGATTCAACTTTGGTAGATTTGAAAAAAAGAATGGAGGTATATGCGGAAGGAGTTGGATTGATTTATCAAGAGAAAATAAATGTATCTTATTGTAATTCAGTGGATTGTCTTGGCAAAGGAAAGATTGATTTTGGTACAAAACATATTTTAAAATTTAAAAATAATGAGTAGTAATCAATTAACAATTAACGGTGAACAATTAACAGTGTTCACTCAACGACATTATTTCTTAGTGAATTTGTTAGCTTGTATCGAAAATTTGAAAACCATTTTTATACTAATAATTATTAATTATTCATTATCAATTGTCAATTGTTCCGCTCAATTACCCGCCAAATACTTGATTACTTTCAAGGATAAAACCAATTCGCCTTATGCTGTTTCAAAACCCTTGGAATTTCTTTCCCAACGTTCAGTTAATCGTCGCCAGAAACAAAATATTACGGTCAAAACCCGAGATTTACCCGTTAATCCAGCGTATATTGCTGAAATTAAAAAAACTGGTGCTAAAGTTTGGTTTACCTCACGTTGGATGAATGCCGCTTTAATTCAAACTTCTGATGCCAATTTACAGACAATTTTGAAAATGCCATTTGTGAAAGGTTTAGAGGTAAACGGAACGGTTGACAATCCAAGTTCTCGTACGGCAAGGAGAGTCTCGAAGTTTAAAATCAATGAAAATCAAACGTTTAATTACGGTTTATCAAAAGTTCAAAATGAAATGATTGGCGTGAATGTCATGCATGATTTGGGTTTCAGAGGTGAAGGAATGATGATTGGCGTGTTGGATGCAGGTTTTAATAATGCCGATAAAATTCCAGCGTTGAAGCCGCTTTTTGATGAGGGAAGAATGGTAGGAACCTACGATTTTGTGAAAAAAGAACCGTCTGTTTATGAAGACGATGAACACGGAACCGAGGTGCTCTCTTGTATGGGCGCATTTTTAGAAGGAACCATGGTTGGCACTGCGCCAAAGGCATCTTATCTATTACTTCGCACGGAAGATGCGGCATCGGAATACATTATTGAAGAGGCCAACTGGCTTTTTGCGGCTGAATATGCGGATAGTGTTGGGGTAGATTTGATTAATTCTTCGTTGGGATATACTACTTTTGATGATGCAAAAACGAATCATATTTACGCACAATTAAACGGAAATACCACCATTGCGGCTCGTGCGGCCGACTGGGCGGCGGGCGTTGGAATTGTCTGTGTTATCAGTGCTGGCAATGAGGGAAATGATGCGTGGAAATACGAAGGAACGCCCGCCGATGCTGATTCTATCTTGGCAGTTGGGGCAGTAGATGCCAATAAATTATACGCAAGATTTAGTTCATTAGGTATTTCAA
>JBBAKZ010000432.1:0-2684 GCA_040403275.1 Arcicella sp.
CATGAATTTGATTTTAATAAATCGTTAAAATTTCTTAACTGCCTACTATTTCTTTTAACTTGTAAATTAAATCTCCCCATAATTCGGTCAATTCCTCTTCATCGGTGTTCAAGGAATAGTCAACTATTTTCAAATAGGTCGAGCCAGTCAAATCACTCACATCCATTTTAAATTCAAGATAATTATGGTCTTTTTCCTCCGGACTCGCTGGAACAAAATCAAATTTTGCAGATTTATTTAATCTTAACTGAGAGAGTTTTGCCACATGACTTTCACCATCCCACATGAAATCAAAGGTTGTGCTGTCTTTTAATACAACTTTTTCAGCAAACCATTGTTGCATTCCAGAGGCAGAGCTAATGTAGGGAAATAGCACTTTTGGAGAGGCTCTTAACTCATATTCTGCGATAAATTTATGTTTACTCATATTTTTATAAGATTTAGCAATATCAAAAACGCTTAAAAAGGTATTTTAATACTATCAGTAATAAAATACTTGAATTCTCTATTGGCAAAGGTATAAATGTTCAAGAAATTCGCAAGCATTTTTTTATTATTTACAATCCAAACGAGAAAATAAAATCTCTACGTACTGATAATCAGGCACTTAAACTCAAAAAGATTTTATTTTAGAGATTTTTACTTTTTGACAAACAGACCGCTTTAAACGTCTGAAAATCAAGCAATAGAGAAATACATTCAAAATAAACTCCATTTGATTTGTCTAAAAATATAAAAATCCTTAATTTTGCACCACATTAATACTGCGGGATAGCTCAGATGGTTAGAGCGTAGGATTCATAACCCTAAGGTCGGCAGTTCGATCCTGCTTCCCGCAACTATTAAAGTCCTCACTGAATTTGTCGGTAAGGGCTTTTTTTATAGCCTTGAGCAATGAGAAATAAGCTATGAGCCTAAAGATAAAGTTTTCCACTTTGAAACCCGATGAACACTTCTCATTACTCGAGGCTTACAGCTATCTCAAATCCAACCTGACTACATTTTCCACGTGATGCGTCTGTGGGAACATATCTACGGGTTGAACGGCCGTTACGGCATACTTCTCATCCAAAATAGCTAAATCTCTGGCCTGCGTAGCAGGATTACAACTCACATAAACAATTCTTTTTGGTGCCGCTTCCAACAAAACTCTTGTCACGGGTTCATCCATCCCTGCACGTGGAGGATCGGTAATTACCGTATCTGGTCGTCCGTGTTGGCTAACAAAATCATAACTCAATAGTTTTCGCATATCACCCGCATAAAACTCCGTATTCGTAATATTATTAATTTGTGAATTGACTTTTGCATCCTCAACGGCCATTTCCACGTATTCTAAGCCAATTACCTTTTTAGCTTGTCTGGCCACAAAATTAGCAATGGTTCCTGTGCCCGTATAAAGGTCGTATACCAACTCATCTCCTCGCAAATCAGCGTATTCACGGGTAATTTTATATAGTTCAAAGGCTTGTTTTGAATTAGTTTGAAAGAAAGATTTTGGCCCAACCCTAAATTTAATCGGATTACCGTCCAGCCCTTCCATTTCTTCTTCGATGTAAGGAAGTCCTTTCACGTTTACGACTTCTAAATCAAAAAAAGTATCGTTTCCTTTCTTATTGATAATATAATTTAAGGACGTAATTGCTGGAAATGTCAACGCCAAATGGTTCATGACCAAATCAATCTCTTCTGGTTGACAATAAGCAAACTGAACAATTACCATTAAATCGCCCGTATTGGCAGTTCTGATGATTAAATTACGCAAAGCACCTTTTTCTTGTTTGATTTGCTCGTAATAATCAATATTATGTTTTTGGGTAAATGCTCGTAACTCTAACCGAATGGCGTTTGAAGGGTCTAGTTGCAAATAACATTTTTCTATATCCAAAATTTTATCAAAACGTCGTGGAATGTGAAACCCGAGGGCATTTCTTGAAAATTCTTCGCCCGAATCCATCTGTTCTTTCGTTAACCAACGATTTTGAGAGAATGTATATTCCAATTTATTCCGATAATAAAACATATCTGCGGATGGGAAAATGGGTTTTATTTCGGGTAAATTCACTTTCGCAATTCGCTGTAAAGCATCCGTAACTTGGCGAGTCTTAACTTCCAATTGCACTTGATAATCAATGTGTTGCCATTTACAACCTCCGCAAGTTCCGAAATGATGACAAGTAATTTCAGTCCGAAATTTTGATTCAGGACGAATATTAAAAGCGATGGCTTCCATGAAACTTTTCTTAGATTTCATCACTCGCAAGTCAACCGTGTCGCCCGGCGCAACGGGGCCTTCGATGAAGATAACTTTATCATCTATTCGGCTAATACATTTTGCATCAGAGGCAAAATCTTCTACTAAAACATTTTCGTAAATGGTATTTTCTTTTTTCTTTTTCATTGCAACCGCATAGACCTCATAGGAAACATAGAAAAGGTTAATTTTCCGGGTAAACTATGGCTATCATTGTTTAATTGTAAATTAGATATTCCTTGTAAACACATCGTTATCATCGGTACATAGAAAAACTACGTAAACATTGATCCTAATATTTTGTTGATTCACTGTCATAAGGGCTACAAAAGTACGGACTATGAAAATTTATATTGATAAAAAGATGTGAGTTTTAAGAAAATGAAGGAATTTTGTGGAAATATAAATCACATAAATGAAAGATAAAGTA
>JBBAKZ010000433.1:0-2676 GCA_040403275.1 Arcicella sp.
TGAAGTTTCTATTCCACCCATTTGGGCAGGGTTAGATATTTTGTCTTTAAAACTTTGAACCTCTTGCATCGAAAAAATAAAAAACTGATAAAAATATTGTTAATGAGTTAAAAGCCAATTGGTTACCCGAGTGTTAAAATCTTCCATATTTTCAAAATGAAAAGCGTGTCCCGATTCTTCGTATAAAAAAAGTTCGGCATTTGGCATTGTTGCTCTAATTTCCTCTGCCATCCAAACGGGTGTAAAAATATCTTCTCTGCCGCCAATTATTAAAGTGGGTTGTGAAACCGTACATAATTCGGTTAATACAGCATGATTTATGCAAGCGGCTGCTTGACCTTTTAATCCATGAAGTGGTTGCGGATTAGGGTCTAAATAGGCATTTTTCCTATTTTCTTCTAATTCAATTGCCTTTTTTTCGTCATCCCACGTGGCTTTTGAATAGATTAATAATTGAATGTATAAACTGAATTCTTCATGGTTAAACTTTGCTTTACAATTAATAAGGTGCTGAAAAATAGCTTTTGCCGCATTGTCACATCGAGCCCAAGGGCACATCAAAACCATAGATTTTACTTTATCAGGATGCCTAATAGCCAATTGTTGGGCAATTGTACTGCCCATTGAGCATCCGATAACATAGGCATTTTCGATTTTAAGTTCATCAAGTAATCCTGCATAATCATCTGCCATCATTTCCGTGGAATATTCTCCTTCGGGTTTATCAGTTAGTCCAACCCCACGATTATCTCCGACGATACACCGAAAATTTTTTTCAAAAAATGCCGTATGTGGCTCCCATACCGCACCAGCTGCGGTGATTCCCATGATCATTAAAAGAGGAGTAGCTGAGGATAAACCACGTTCTTCGTAATAAAAATTAATTCCGTTAGTTTGTATAATTGGCATATAAGTTTGGTTAGGATTTAGGCGTTAGCATTAAGACATTAATTCTTATGAAATTCAGGCAATTACCTCAGTATCAAAAGTCGTTTAAAAATGTTCGTCTACCTAGTTTATTATTTTAGCTTAGGAATCAAATCTTTTAATATCCAATTTCCGTCGTGAAGGGTTACAAAATCAGGATCATCCAAAGCTTCCTCCCCTTCGTCTTCACAGATAATCCAACCTCCATAATTTATGTCTTTAAGCCATTGGGTAATTGCTAATAAGTCAACTTTCCCTTTGCCCATGAGCGTAAATTCCGGTTCGCCGTTCCAATCTTTATAATGGACATGGTTAATCAGCGAAGCGTACTCTTTCATCTTTTCGAGTGGATTCATCCCACCATTGATGATGTGACCAACATCGGGTGTCCAACCTGTTACTGTGCTGTCTAAGGATTCTAAAACGGACTTATAATCTGATTCAGTTCTAATGATGGAGGTATGCGGGGAATTTGGGTGAAAACTACAAGGAATGCCTTTTTCGGCCGCTCTTGTAGAAACCGTATTCACAATTTTAACCAAACTCCGCTGGCGGTTTTCTAAATCATGACGACCCGTTGGAATTTGAACTGTATTGAGGACTGCGTTAGGAAAACGTTGCAGTAAGGCAATTGCTTTATCAGCAATTAATTTTTCGTTTTCAGATTCATCTTTACCGTTCCATTCTAAGGCTAAGGCAACGGCTGCTAAAGTTATATTTTGCTCTTGTAACTTAGCTTCCAAACGGTCGGCATCTTGTAAATCGCCCATCCAAGTGAAAATTGGTTGAATTCCTGTGAATCCAGCTTTGGCTATAATTTCTATCATGTGAGGCAATCGACCTTGGTGGGTTTGTCCATTACCACTCATAAACCACGTATAAACCTCTGAACCGAATCGAAAAGGCAACTTGTCTTCCATTTTAATTTATTTTTAGATTTTTTTGTCTTAGATTTTTATCCATTTTTTACCATTTGATTAACATAAACTTTATTATAATCCATGTTTTTGACCCATATCTTTGATGAATTTAAGTCCATTTTCGGCAATGTGCCAAGGGTCATTATATTCTCGCCAAACGTTGATTGCATTCGCAAAATCAGGGTCACTTCTTGAAAAAGCTTCAATGGTGAACCAACCGTCATATTTTACTTTTGCCAAAGCAGAGAAAGCATCATCAAAAGGAATATGTCCATCGCCCGGTGTACCTCTATCGTTTTCGCTAATGTGTACATGGCTCAAATATGGCGAAATTGTTTCAATAGCGTTAAGGTATTTTTTCTCTTCCATGTTGGCATGATGCGTATCAAACATGGCTGTTACGTTTGGATGATTTGACATATTGACCAATTTTGCCAATTGTTCCATCGTATTGCACAAATAACATTCAAACCGATTGAGGGCTTCTAAGGCCAAGGTTACCTGTGCTTGTTGAGCATATTCTCCCGCTTGGTGCAACACTTCGGCACCCCATTTATACTCTTCTTCTAAAGCCGGATGCGCTAAAAAATGAGCGTGAGCGGAGTGAAATGGCCCGCAAAGAATACGAGCATCTAAATCAAAAGCACGGTCGATTGACCATTTTAGGCGCTCAAGTCCTTTTGCTCTGATAACAGGCGAATCACTGATTGGATTTGCTTCCGGACTTACTACCGTCACAGCGGTGACTTCTAGTCCTATTTCTTCCGAGTGTTTTCCTAAATTTTTATAGTGAGATTCATCCGGCGAACCGACAAAATATTCAACACCA
>JBBAKZ010000434.1:0-2674 GCA_040403275.1 Arcicella sp.
AACGAAAATCCAACATCGAATACTATTCCTTCATCATCTCTTGCAAAGCGCTATCAATCGCTTTTACCTTGTCGTCAGCCCGCACCTTTTCAAAAGCCGAGGTTAGATGTGGGAATACCCTACGGATAATATCCAAATTATTGCAAGGCTGATAAAAAATTTCATTTTGAGGAAAATTATACTGGGCAATGTAATTATCAATATCCACCCGACTAAAAACCAGTCCACGATTGAAGACATTAATATAAAACTGCATATTGCCCGATTTATAGGTGAGGATAAATAAATTTGGAAGATTTACCCCCCAAATTGGCAAGTTTAATTTTTGAGCAACCAACAGATAGATAACACAAAGTGAAATAGGATTTCCTTTTTTCAATTCAATCACTATATTCAACATCGAGTTGGAAGCCGAATGAAAATGTTTGGTATTTGCCCCAAATTTCATCTTTCCAAAAATCACCGAATTCAAGGTTTTTATTTGGTCCATCGGGTGCATGCCATCCCTAATTTCGAGCCACACTTCGTAGTAAATTTGCTCGACATCTTGGCGAAGTTTTTCTAAGGAAAGTTCTGGATATTGATAAGTCGCAATGGCCCACATCCCTTCTAAAAGGTCTTCTGAACCATTTTTTCGCCAATTTAAAAGTCGCTCAAAAAAGGCGTTGTATTGTAAATCATGGATTAAATCTTCTAATTTTTTCTGCATCAAAGGGCTTAAAGATGACTCTTCCCAACGGTCTTCCAAATAGGGAATAACGGTGTCACCCATTGAACGGATTTTAGTTTCTACATGATTTAAAACTTCATAATCTTCATCATCTAACAAGGAGATTAAGGCTTTGATTTCGGATTTTTTCATGTCTGTCACGTGTAATTTTTATTGAAAATACAATTTCTTTTTGATAACGACAAATTGATTTTTATGGGTTAGTGGTTTTAGGTAATATTTTCAAGAGTAAGCCCTTATTTATCAACTATTTATGATGTCTTCAAGCAGTGTTAAATAAGATTACTATATTTTTCCTACACGGCTTACACAAAAACAGCATGATAATTTTTTCTCAGAAGGCTTTGTTGTAAATTTGTGTTTGTACACATACATTATTTCTAATTAAAAATCATACCCTTGGATTTTAAGGGATTCCTCTATGAATATATTAGTTACAGGCGGTGCGGGTTTCATTGGCTCACATACCGTAGTTGAACTTCACAACGCAGGTTTCGAGTCAATTATTTTAGATAACTTTTCCAATTCCGAAAAAAAAGCGCTCGCCGGTATCGAAGAAATTATTGGTAAATCAATCAAATATTATGAAGCTGATATTAATGATGCAACCATTTGGGATAAAATATTTACAGAGCAAAAGATACATGGAATTATTCATTTTGCCGCCGCAAAAGCCGTGGGTGAATCCGTTGAAAATCCACTTAAATATTACCGAAATAACGTTTCTGCCACTATTTTAATGTTAGAAAAAATTGCAGAATATCAGGTAAACAATTTGGTTTTCTCTTCTTCCTGTACAGTTTATGGCGAGCCTGATTCCTTACCAGTTACAGAGAACTCAGCCGTAAAGCCCGCTACTTCTCCCTACGGAAATACAAAACAAATTTGCGAAGCTATCGTCAAAGATACCGTACAAAGTACGAATAATTTTCATGCGATTTCCTTACGCTATTTTAATCCCATAGGCGCTCACGAAAGTTGTCTGATTGGTGAATTACCCTTAGGACCACCCGCCAACCTTGTCCCATTTCTTACCCAATCTGTGGCGGGAATTCGTGGACAGCTCTCAGTTTATGGTAATGATTACCCAACTTCCGACGGTACAGCCGTACGTGATTATATCCACGTAGTTGATTTAGCCAAAGCCCACGTATCGGCATTAAACTTGCTATTGAAACAACCAGAAGGACATTATTACGATTTTTTCAATATCGGAACGGGCGAAGGAAGTTCAGTTTTGCAAGTAATTAATGCCTTTGAAAAAGCCACAGGTTTAACAGTGGATTATGTCATAAAGCCTCGACGTGATGGCGATGTTATTGCCGTTTACGCAGATTGTACAAAATCAAAAGAAATTTTAGGCTGGCAAACCAAAAAATCACTCAAAGATGCATTGGGCGATGCTTGGAATTGGCAAAAAAGTTTAACAGTTAAAGAGTTATAGCGGTTTAACAGTTGGATAATCCATCAACTTAACTGCTTAACTTATTCAACTCAAATAAAAACCAATGAAAAAAATACTTATTACAGGCGGGGCAGGATTTATTGGCTCACACGTCGTACGACTTTTTGTTACCAAATATCCGCAATATCAAATTGTTAATCTTGACAAATTGACTTATGCAGGGAATTTAGCCAATCTTACAGATATTGAGGATGCCCCTAATTATACCTTTGTGAAAGGCGATATTGTGGATGCACCATTTATAGACCGACTTTTTGCGGAACACCAATTTGATGGCGTTATCCACTTGGCGGCAGAATCACACGTTGATAGATCGATTTCTGACCCTATGGCTTTTGTAATGACCAACGTTATTGGAACCTGTAACCTGTTGAACGCTGCCAAAACTATTTGGAAAGATAAGATGGAAGGCAAACGCTTTTACCATGTTTCGACGGATGAAGTTTACGGAGAGTTGCATAATCCAGAAGAGTTTTTCT
>JBBAKZ010000435.1:0-2302 GCA_040403275.1 Arcicella sp.
CTTACAATTTTTTTTACTTTCCACGAGGATTGCCATACGGTAATTTAAGGGCAGCTTTGAATTTTTATGCCGATCAATTTGGGATAAGAGCTGTGTTATGGCATCAAGGAGAAACAGATAATTTTCAAGAAGTTAATAGAGATACTTACGGCAACAATTTAAAGACCGTAATTACCAAAAGTCGAGAGCATTCGGGCAAGTCAAACTTAGCATGGATGGTATCGAAAGTAAGTAGATTTAAGGGTTTGGATATTACTAAATCTCGCACTTGGCAGCCAGTGATTGATGCACAGAATGATGTAATTGGGTTGAACGGAGATACGCAAGCTAATTATACAACCCAGGTTTTTGAAGGCCCTTCTACCGACAATTTGGTAGGTCCTAACGTACGAACGATTGATTCAGTCCATTTTGTGGGAATTGGACACCGAATTTTAGCCAGTGTTTGGAATAAACATCTAAATAATGCCTTTTTTACTAATTCAACGCCCTATTTGCCAATTCCTCCCCCAGATTTATCCAGTGAATGTAATGGTTCTTCTAGCCTGTTAGTGACAGTTCCCAATTCTTACGAAGTACCACAATGGAGTAATAATATTGAAGCTACTAATAATCTTTCAAATGCCTATAATTATTCGGCCTCTTCGGGCTTATATCGAGTAAAAGTGAAAGATGCTAACAACAATATTTTAATTTCTCCACAAATTTCAATTCCAAATAATTTTTCGGGCTTAATTCCAATTGTTAGTATTGCGTCTGGAACTTGGCATGAACAATCAACATGGAAATGTGACAGAATCCCAACTTTCTTGGACTTGGTTACAATCTCCGCTGGTCATGAAATAATTGTTAATTCAGGATTAACTGGACGGTTCAAAAAAATAGAATTAAAAGGAAATATACGATTATTCAATTCCTCGAAACTTCAAAATTAGATGGGATTTATGATTAAAATTGAAGCAATAACCTGATGATTTTCTTCTTTCACAGAAAAAGTAGCATTTTCTTGAAAATTAAAAAATAATCTTTTTTTCAAGTTATTAATCCCCACTCCCGTCGTCTGTGGTGAAGGATTTAGTTTTAATTTTCCTGAATTTATTACCGTTAAAGCAAAATAGTTTTCGTTAAAAACAGATATAATTTTGATCAGACCACCCGCCTTACTTTTCCCAATACCGTGTTTAATGGCATTTTCAACTAATAATTGTAACGACATCGGCGGGATTTTCATGCCCAATGAATTCTTATCAATCTCAAAAGCGTAATTTAATCGTGCTTCGTACCTAATTTTTTCTAGGAACAAATAGTCTTTTACAAAGCTAATTTCAGTTTCAAGGGTAACCAACTGCTCATTCCCCATCGTTAAAGAAGTCCTAAGCAATTGTGACAACTCCGTAAGTGCATGACGAGCCAGATGCGGATCGGAAAGCGTAAGCGCCTTTATACTATTGATTGCATTGAAAAGAAAATGAGGATTTAGCTGGTTTTTAAGATTTGCTAATTCTGCTGTCTTTAGGGCTGTTTCAGATTGCGATAAAGCGAGAGCCTTTTGTTGAGCCTCATTATTACTAACCAGAAGATGATACATTAAAAACCACAATCCCACGTATCTTATCGACTCTATGAAAAACTGAATGTAATCATATATGGCTAAGGTGATTCCTTGACTTGGTTTCCTGTATCGCTGGAAACCAAAATAATAATCCAAAAGAAAAATCGTACCTCCCGTTACCATTATTCCTAAAGCAGCAAGTAAAATCGTTTGTTTTCTTGTTCTTATTTTTACAACAAATAATCTTGCATAAGTATGCGTAGCAATCACGCAAATCAAGAAACTAAAGATGAAGTAACTGTAAAGTATTTTTGGATCATTAAAATATTTGGTAGTGGGTAGCCTCAGAAAAAATGTAGCAAAAAACCACCCAGATAATTGAATTATCCAGTAGAATTTTTTAGAAATATAGTGCATAGGAGTTGATTAAAGCAACAAAATGATAGTTTTAGCAAATTAACAAAAATTAATCAAAAGCCAATATCTAAAATTAAAGGTTGTATTAGTAATTGACCTTTATCCGTTAAATAAATCGCTCGAATTCCTGCTTCAAATTGCTGAGAAAAGCGTAAAAAATGAAATTGAGCCGTTAAATCAATCCCAATTGAAGTATAATTTTTAGTATCAGAACCGCTATAATTTAGTAGCTTCCCATCTTTTTTTTCTGTCCAATTGTAGTTTGTAAATCCATATCCATTATCAGCAAAAATATTCGCCTTTATTCTTTTAATTTATAACAATCTTCCGATT
>JBBAKZ010000435.1:2312-2665 GCA_040403275.1 Arcicella sp.
CAAATCCTCGGTAAGTGTATCCTCTCGGGAAAAGCGTTGGACTTCCGAATAAGTACAAATTAGTATTGGGTGCGCCAATATTATTTTTAAATCCCTCTTGGTTTTGGTAAGCCCACCGAAGTCTCAGACTATGATGCTTCAGTATTCCGGGAAGATATGCCCCTGCTTGATATGAAGTAAGTCCAGCATCTAGTATACTACTTGAAAATAAAGTACGTTTATAATAATTGGCCGTGATGCCCCATTTTGGTGCAACATCACGAGTGGCCCGTTTCAATAAAGCCGAGTACGAAAAGGTGTAAATCATGGAATTGAAATTTCCGTTTCCAGTTAATGTCGATGTTCTATCTTTC
>JBBAKZ010000436.1:0-2658 GCA_040403275.1 Arcicella sp.
TTCCATCCAAGATTCAAAAGCGATGGAATTAACGGATGTACCACCACTAATTCTACCGACATTAAAACTTGAACGAGCGCCATATTTTGTAAATTTATCCGCATCTTTTGAAAAATAATGAATAGCAGAACCCAAGGCATGTTGAGGATTTGCCATTCCATAAGCACCCCACGAATGACCACCAGGTCCTTTAAAAGTAATACGATACCGATAAGAACCTAAGCCCATTGTATTTACCCGCCCAAGGTCACCACCATCTATGGAAATCCACGAATCTATTTTACGACTTTCAGGTGTAAATAATTGTTTGACCCCCCGCAAATCGCCCAGCCCTTCTTCGCCCACAGTTCCCACAAATAAAATATCGGCTTGGGTTTTTATTTTAGCAACGGTCATTGCTCTTAAAACGGAAACTACCATGACCATGCCCCGAGTATCATCACCGATGCCAGGAGCAAACAAGGTATCACCTTTTATTTTGACTTTTACATCCGTACCTTCTGGAAAAACCGTGTCCGTATGAGCATCCAACACCACACAACCTTTACCATTTTTACCTTTTTTCAAAGCAATAACATTCCCTACTTTGTCAATCCAAACGGAATCGGCGCCCGCTTCTTTCAACATGGTAAAAAGCCGTGCTGCCCGTTTTGATTCCTTAAAAGGGGGCGACGGAATCTCGGTAAGCATAATCAATTCGTCAAGATTTTGCTTGTTTTGACCCTCAATAGATTGAAAAGCGGCTTGTATTTGCTTATTTTTCGCCAACTCCTGAATGTCTTTGAGATAATTTGCTTCTACTTTTCCAGTTTTTCCAGCTTCTTCTTCTTGTGAAAAAGCGTTGGGTGAAACGAAAGTTAAACATAAAAATAAAATGAATAAGAAAGGAAATTTCATGGTTAGACTAATTAAAATTGTTAAAAAACTGAGTATGTAAGGAAATTACTAATTGATGGGCGGTGGTACTCGGTGCTTTGTGCCTTGCTCATAGGAATAAACCAATGTTATCAAAGTCGGTTCAGCGTACATTCGGCCTAAAAATTGTAATCCTGCGGGCAAATTACCCGACGAAAAACCCATTGGAACTGAAAAAGCGGGTTGACCCGTGTGTGGGGAGATAATTTGGCTGTTGTCACCTTTGTATTCTACCCGTTTCAATTCTTCACTATAAGTATTGGTTTTGGCGGGTTTGTTATTCCATGTTGGATAAATGATGGCATCCAATTTTAATATATCCATTTGGTCTTCAATTGCCTTCCGAAAAGCAATTCTTCGGGGAGCGGTGTAGGCATCTTGGCAGTCTAGATTCCTACTGGTCAAATTAGCAATTACTCGAGCTTCAGCCGATTTCGATTTTGAACCAATTCTGACGATATCTTCTAAGGTCTTGACAGTATCATTTTTCACATATTTTGCCAAATAGGTTTCCAAATCACCCCTAAAATCAGAACACCAGAGGTCTTTTCGGAGATTTGCGAAATCGGGAATGATTAGCGTATCAACTATGGTGGCTCCCATCGCTTTCATGTCCAAAATCGCTTTTTCAAATAAAGCTTTTACTTCGGGGTCGGAATTAGCTTCGCTGAGTTCTCGCAATACACCAATTCTTGCGCCTTTCAATCCATCTTTTTTCAAAAACTGCTGATAATTCTTGGGCGTTTTTCCCGCTGAATTTTTGGTTAGCGGGTCATTAGGATCATACCCTACCATAATTTCCAAAACTCGGGTGGCATCTTCTACCGTTCGGCACATGGGACCAACAACATCGGTTTTTAAATTAAGTGGTACAATATCCGCTCTACTAAGTAAGCCCAGAGTCGTTCTAAAACCGACCAAGTCATTATGAGAGGAAGGACCACGAATGGAGTTTCCTGTATCAGTTCCTAATCCAATAGTGCCAAAATTAGCAGCAACAGAAGCACCCGTGCCGCCGCTCGAACCTGCGGGAACAAAATCTAAATTATAAGGATTGAGCGTTGCCCCATGCGTTGAACTAACCGAATGCCAAGGCGTAAAAGCCCATTCTGCCATGTTTGATTTGGCGATAATGATGGCTCCGGCCTTTACCAATTTATCAATTACGAAGGCATCTGTGTTAGGTACAAAATCCTTCAATGCCAAAGCACCCGCCGTGGTTGAAAGTCCCTTAGTATTAATATTATCTTTTACAATAAGCGGAATTCCGTGAAGAGGACGCAATACCCCCGTTTTCTTATACTCTTCATCCAATGCTTTAGCAATCGACATTGCTTCAGGATTTATGGTGGTTATGGCGTTAATTTTAGGGTTAAATTGCTTGATGCGTGCCAAATAAGCAGTTACCAATTGTTCGCTCGAATATTGCTTATTTTTGAACGCCTTATGAATTTTGGCAATGGTTAATTCCGTTACATCAATGGGTTCCGCTTTATTTTGGGCGAAAGCATGATGAATGCAGTTCCACATCAATAGTATGGATAAAATGATAGTGGTTTTTTTCATGATGAATTTGATTTTATTGATGAAAATTTACAGTTTGTAAGTTGTTTAGACCGACACTTTTATAGTCAAAAAAGTAAATGGGGCGATTAATTTGACAAAATAGTCGCCAGATAGTATCACAGCGGATATTCAAAACACCCAATATCCGTAAAAATATAGAATCGGGACGGTCCGCTG
>JBBAKZ010000437.1:0-2656 GCA_040403275.1 Arcicella sp.
CTGATAAATTAAATACGGCCGAAAATTACGTAGTTTGTTCATACCAACAGATAGATGTGATGCTTGCGGATGATACTATTTCTGAATCACAACTAATTGATTATCAGGGAATAGGCGTTGATGTTTTGTAATCTTTAATGATATTTTATTTTTAGGAATTTTAAAGAGGCTATCAACCAGATTGATAACCTCTTTAGTTGCTATGGCCGAGTGTAATTCACATTCATAACTGCCGTTCCAAGCGTGGTTTTGCTAATGGCAGCCAATAAAATATCCATCGTAACTTTTGATTGGGCAACACCTAAAACTGGTTCCGCTGAAAGGGCATAAACCGTTAAAACGTATAATTTTGCTCCTGGTCCTTGTGAACATGGCGGTGTGTATTCTGTCTTTCCATTCACTGTATTTATGCCAAATAATCCAACATTAGCCGACTTTTCTGTTAAGCCATTAACTGAATTCGGAATATTATATACTAACATATACACGTGTTTGTCGCCCGTCGGTGGAACATGATGCATAATCAACGCATAAGATTTTGTTCCTGTTGGAGCGCCCTCCCATGCAATCGGAGGAGAAATACTCGCTCCATCGCAGGTATATTTTGCCGGTAAAGTTCCATTATTAGTAAAAGCTGGACTTGTTGCGGTGAATGTGCTGACGGTTGTTGGAATAATGGTTTCTACAACATCCTTTTTACACGAAAATAAGCAACTGATCAGCAGTACGAAAATGATTTTGATTGCGTTCATGAGTTTGATTGTTTTATTCACAAATTTATAAGGATTTCGAAATCCTAATAGGTTTAATTCTCTACAATTTGCAAAAGAAATTTACTTTTTTACGTAAGATGCTACCGTAGATTTCCCATCCGTCCCAATGAAAGTGTAAGTATATTTATTGGCGGCATCCCAGCTATAATTGATATACCCTTTCTGATTATTTACCGTATATTCCAATGAATAAGCATTTGTACCCGTTGATTTAAAATTGGTAATATTTGCCCCTTTCAAAGGCTCACCCGCCGGACGAATTGGCGTTGTTTTTGCCTGCGGCGTAATTTGATTTTCTGGGGCGATTGTGGCAGGGTCAAGGTTTATTTTCCCACGCATTGAACCAATAAAATACGGATAAGTTGTTGTGGCGTGATAATGATAAACTCCGTTCGCAATCGAATGGCCATGATAAGCATCTAGGACTTGCATCATAGTTCCATCGGGTTCTTTTGAGCCATATATTGCATAGCCATCTAAAGCCATGGCAATCGGATTTTTTCCCGCTGTTGCTTCAAAATGTAGCGGAGCGATGTGATAATGATAGTCGTCAGCTTTGCCACAATGTCCGCCCCATTGGTCTAATTCACCGATTAAGTAAGCATCTTCGCCTCTGTTATTCAAAGGGTTAAAGATGGGAATACCGTTGGGAGCAATCGCAACTGCACCTTTCATTAAGTTGGTTTTCAGACTAATTGGCAAATCTGCAAACTCAGGTTTCAAAGGAATTGACCAAGCATTTGTACCAGTATATCCTTGTGGGATAGGTACTTGTTGTTGCCAATTCGTGATGCCTACCATCATATTATGCGACGGAATTCCTTCCGATTCCACATAAAAATAAGTGTCGTCATAACGAGTTTTTACCAGAGTTTTGAAGGCACTGAAAACAGTTTCAATGAATGCGGGGTCAGTTTTGATAATAGTTGTCGTTGAATTTGGTGTTACTGTTGTCGTTGATTTACAAGCGTAAATAAACACGATGAAACCTCCAAATAAGGTTGAATAGCTTGAAAACTGATTACTTCGTTTTCGGATAAATAGGAATAAAACGATAATTATAGACAATAAAAGTAATATCGAAAAATGGCTAGAATGTAAACTCGAATGTTTGATTTCTTCCAGAGGTTTCTGCTGATTTAATTGCTTTAAATGAGCAATTTTTTGACTCAAATTGTGCTGATTTGAAAACGAAAAGTCTATCAAAGGTGCTGAAATAGTCTCTCCGTTTGATAATTCTATAAAAATTTTTTCGTTTCTGTTCATTAAAAAATGGCCTTCAATCGCTTTCCCGTTGAGATAAAAGGTTTCACTTTTAAGAGCCTCGTGCCCACCTACGTGAGCGAAAAGTTGATTTATTGAAAGTAGGGCAATGAAAAAAAAGTTAACTTTTAATCTGTTCATTGATGGTTGTGTTAAAATGTTCTCAAACTGTAATAAATCGGGCTTGGAAGAAGATGCCTTGTGATTTTAATTTTCACTTTTTAAAGTTTTTATATCTTTCAATAATTGATATATTTCTAATTGAAGAGTCCCGTTATAAATTCCTCGGATGTGTAGGTTTTTATCGACTAAAATAAAGTTTTCGGTGTGTAAAAAATCATTCAACCCTTTCTGAACGCCCAAGTTTTCATCGGCAAAATAAGAATTTCGTGCCAGTTGGTAAATCTGTTTTTTACCGCCTGTAAGCAAATGCCATTTGTTGTCAATGATTTGATTTTCAGTAGCATATTTCCGTAATGCTGATACACTATCCCGTTCTGGCATTACACTATATGAGGTAATCAGAAAGTTTTTATCCTGTTGCAAAGAATCTTGTATAACCTTCATATTTCCCATTATTTTTGGACACAGACTTGGACAAATGGTAAAGAAAAAACAGG
>JBBAKZ010000438.1:0-2226 GCA_040403275.1 Arcicella sp.
TAGTTTCTAAAAATAAGAAAACTCGTCCACCTGTCTGGTTACCTATACTACGTGCTTGTTCTACATTGCTGGCTTTGGCTAATAAAATACTGCATTCAGAATCTTTATCAGGTTTGACTAAAACCCACCTTTTTTCCGGACTCAAAACGGTATCTTCCATCAAGACAAAATTTAATTTTTCAATATAAAATTGGATGGCTTCGTCATAATCATGGACTACTAGAGCTACGTGGACGATTTTTCTTTTCATTTTTTATACATTAAACCAGTAAGTCAATTTAAAAACAATTGCACGATTCTTGGTTTGGAGGGATTCATTGCTCATATAACGATTACCAAAAGCATCATTTTTGAAAGTCTCGGTGGCATAATAGTTATCGGTGTAAACTAAAAAGAAATCACTGGCGGGTTTAAAACGCCATTGTAAACGAGTATTTATGCTCACATTATTTGACAAATTGTTGTACTGCACTAAGCTACTGAAAAATACACTTCTTGAAAACGATAAATCTATTTTTGGTCTTAATAAAATCAACTCCGATGCTCCGTAAGGTTGGGTAATTTTGTTGTAGGACGCATCAAATGAGAATACTCCATAGGGTTGATAACGATAGAAAAACGTGGCATTTATTTGCTTTATTTTTCCTCCAAAATATTCACCTAAACGTCCTTGTAAATTGAAATAAAATTTAGGTCGGGTGTTTGAAATAAAATTAATTCGGGTATCAGAGTAGGTGTAAGCTGAACCTGATATTAATATTCCCTCTCCTTTGCGGGTAGGGTCAAAGTCATTGAATAAATAGGTGTAATGCACTCGATACGGTATAAGTTTTAGTTGAGCTGAATTCTGAAAACGAATGTTAAAGAATAATGGCGAAAAGTCATAATCCAACAAAATTTTATCTTTGATTCTCCAAAAAAAATCTCCGTCGGTTCCAAAACCCAACGTGTTGATTTGTTGAGATTTAGGATAAAACCTGTATAAAATATTTGGTTGAGTTCTAAAATAGTTGGCTCGGGTTACATAACCTGTTTGATTGGCAATACCATAGTTTTCGCCGACTGTTTCAAATCCTTGAGTTGTGGCAAATGTTGGAGAATCATAATTCAAAACGGCTGCCCCTGCGTATTGTCCGTCTTCGTTTTTGGGTTTGATAGCATGATGGTAAAATATTTTGCCACTCCATTTCCCGTTTGGAGAATTCAAGTTGTAATCTAAGCCCAGGACTCGTGTGTAATCGTTGGCGTTCATTCCCCCGCTTTCATATCTAAGGGTATCAAAAAGCCAGTTTTGTTTATTTGAAAAAATAATACCAATATTAGAGCGACTGAAAACCTTTCGTTGAACGGCGGTTACCAAATAGTTAGCACTAGGTAAATTAAAATTTTCGTTTGAACCCGTCTGCATTGTCAAGAATCCTATCCGCCAATCTTTGTTTAATCGCCCACTTAATCGTGTACCTAATAAAATAGGAATTCTTTCGTTTTGGTCGGTTTTTGCGTTGTAAGCTAAGCCGATTCTTCGAGAGAAAAATGGTGTAATATTGTCAAAACCAAAACTGCCAAATAGATCAGCATTTTCGATAAAAAATTGTCTTTTTTCAGGAAATGAGACCTCAAATCGACTTAGATTTTGTACTTGTTGATCAACTTCAACTTGGGCAAAATCTGGGTTTAGGGTAATGTCCAAATTTAACGATGGTGTAACAGCTATTTTTGCATCAAAACCTACATTACGCTCACTTCTGAGGTCTTTTTTGTTTTGGAAATCCTTGTCTATACTTCCTAGGATATAAGGAATTATCGAAATGTTTGCTCCTGGCTTTGGGGGTGGATTGTCCCACATGACAGTCCCTGAAAAATTGATGTTATTACCATTAAAATTTCGAGGAATAGGTCCCCATGAAGACCGTTCCGTAAATTTTTGGCTTTGGTCAAATCGAGAAAAATTTACTAACCATTCGTTATTGTTTTCATCGACTTTATAGCGTAAAGTCTTGAATGGAATCGCCATTTCTACTTCCCATCGGTCGTTGTAATTTGTCACTTTTGAGTACCATTTATTGTCCCAGTCGGTGGAAAGTTCGTTACCATTCGATACCAAACCGTCTCGTTGAACGCCCAATGGACTCACCGCAAAATTGAAAGAGTTAAGTTTATCTTTAAAGGTATCAAGGTTTACCCCAAAAATATCCGTTGTTCCGCCCGCAAAGTCACGTTTTAAAG
>JBBAKZ010000438.1:2236-2650 GCA_040403275.1 Arcicella sp.
AGATAGCACTACGTATTTACGAGGTTGGTAGCAAATACCACTGATATAAAGATAGTTATCGTCAAAAGTTATGCGGGCAACGGTCTGATTAATGGCTCTGGACGAATCATAAGGTTGTGCTTGCCAGAAGTTGGTTGCAATGTCGGCATTTTTCCAATCGGCTTCGTCTAACTTCCCATCCAGCACCATTTTGCCAACGGCCTTCTTAATGTGAAGTTTGTATTTTTGATCATTATTGGTTTGCTGACAAAGGGAATCGCTTGAATTCCACAGAATTATGCCTAATAGTAGTGTAAGTTTTTTCAAAACTGTGGATTTTTTGATCAATGAATGTTAACCCAAAGTTACGAACTTTACCACTTTTTATAAACATTCCTTGTCCTTTGCTACCCTTTTCCAAAAATATTTATGTAA
>JBBAKZ010000439.1:0-2650 GCA_040403275.1 Arcicella sp.
GAGCAAGGCAATCGTATCATGTACGTCCGTGCAAATGATGAAACCACGCCCGTAACCAAAGAAATGACCAAGATTTTGGATAAAGATGATACGAAGGTGGATGAAGAATTATTGGCGCAACCAAACATAAAATTCTTGGTAAAATATCTCCGAAAAAATAATAAAATTACTTCTAAAGAATACGCCAAATTGGTTAATATTTCTGATTACCGAGCCAATAAATTACTGCAAGGATTAACCTTCGGCGGTATTTTGTTAATGCTTGCTAAACAACAACCTACGCAGTTTGTATTGAAGAAATAACGAAGGCAGTAGGCAGTTTTTAGTTTGCAGTAGGCAGTAAACAATAGGTAATATATTTCATATATTTACACTTATATAGATCTCTGAACGTAGAATTCACTGCAAACTGCTTACTCCTAACTTATTTTACTGCCTACTCCCAACTGAAAATAGAAACTTTTTACCCACAAAAATTGTCTCTAGTTCAGAACTAAATATAAAAAATTATCATGAATTGGATTGCATTAACAGAGTCAAATCAGCTACAAACTATCAAGGAAGAATCATTTAATCACCCTGTGTTGATTTTAAAACATAGTACCACTTGTTCTATTTCAGGAACTGCCTTGAATCGTTTGGAAAGAAATTGGAAGCAAGAAAAAGTAGGAGAATTGAAACCTTATTATTTGGATTTATTGCGTTACAGACCCATTTCATCTGAAATTGCCTCCGTATTTAACATTGCACATCAATCGCCACAAGTATTAATTATTCAAAACGGTGAATGTATTTATGATGCGTCACATTTCGATATTTCGTTTGCAGAATTGGAGGGTGTAGTCGCTTAGTGATAAGTTACTGAAACTTAGTTATTAGTTATTGGGAAATTAATTTTCATCCAAATAACTAATAACTAGTTACTAATAACCAATAACTAAAGCCATTCAAAAATCAAAGCCTGTTCCACATCTGGGTGTAAACTCAATGAAACCGGGCATTTATGAGCCGTATTTTCCAATTTTATTATCTGTTCGGGCGATAATACAATATTTGATTTCATTTTCAAGTTTATTTCTAAGCGTGCCACACGTCTTGGCGGTGATTGTGTCATAATTTTGGTAACCTCTACTTCTGAATTCGATAATTCAATTCCATCTCTTTGTGCTACAATTGCCATGGTTGTCAAGATACAGGTTCCCGTTGCGGTGGCGAGTAAATCAGTTGGAGAAAAGGCTTCGCCCTTCCCCATGTTATCAGTTGGTGCATCTGTGATTAGTTTGTTCCCAGATTGCAAATGGATTGAATCAGTGCGAAGGTCGCCCAAATAGGCGGTTTTTACGGTTGGCATGAGTTTAATTTTATATTGTTATTGATTTTTGATTTGAAATTTTACTTAAATTTAGGGGAAACGTTTTAAAAATTGTCTTTTGTAAACATTTAATCTCCCAATAGGAGTCAAATACATCGTGAAAAAGCTACTAAATTTGTCAATTATTTTCTTTTTTTCATTCTGGATAAGCAATGCTGTGGTTGCTCAACGCAAAAATATTACCAAACAAAATACGCTTAAAGAGAGTGTAGATGAAGAAAATTTTAGGTCTATTCTGTCTTTTGGGCTTACTACAAATACCAATTCCGGGCTATTAGGAGGTATCGTAGCACGTAAAGAAATTCTTATTAATAATAATGCCTTTCACAAGCAATTTCATTATTTAAACTTTGAAATTGTAAGCGTAAATCACTACCGTGAATCAACCTCCACGGTGGGCGGAAACGGCAGTGGTTACGTGTATGGGAAACAAAATTATCTATTTGCCATTCGTCCACAATATGGTCGTGAGATAAATTTATTCCGTAAATCATCAGAAGGTGGCGTGAATGTAAACGGAATTTTAGCGGGTGGACCAACCATTGGCTTATTGAAACCTTATTACGTGCAAGTATTTTACGGAAGAGGGTCGATACGGGATGAAATTTTTGACCCTAAAAAGCATACACCTAACAACATTGCGGGGAGCGGTGGTTTCTTTGAAGGTTTGGGTGAATCAACTGTTGTGCCTGGTATAAACCTAAAAGCAGCTCTAAACTTTGAATTAGATGCTTTTCGACAATCGAATATCAGTTTAGAAATTGGATTTTTAGCTGAAGCGTACACCAAGAAAGTAAACATAATGGCTTTATCCGAAAATAGAAATTTATTTACTTCTGGATACGTAACCATATTTTTTGGGGGAAAGAAATAGAAAATAATTTGTCATAAAAAAGGCTCAAAACTAAATCAGTTTTGAGCCTTTTTATTGATTTACTTTTTATCTCGATACGCCCGAAGCGCTCCCCAAAAGCGACTAAACATGGCTTCTTTATCAATTTCAGTGTACACATTCACTCGATGTTGATGATTTTCGGGAGGCGTTTTTACAGATTTTACTTTTGCCATTTCGGGTGATAAATAGGCTTCAACAGCCCCCAAATCCCAAATAATTCGAGTCTTATCGTCAGCATTTGATTCTATCCAGCGCTGTTTTATTAGTATTTCAATCGGATATTTCGAATCTAGTCTAGCGTAAGTATCTTCACGGTCAAAGGTCAATACTTTACAAGTTTCAACGGGCATAATGTACCAATCAATATCCTGATGATTGAATAA
>JBBAKZ010000440.1:0-2121 GCA_040403275.1 Arcicella sp.
ATAATACTTTTTTTAACAACATTTTGCCTTTTTGCAAGCACGGCGTCAGCGCAATTTCCAATGGGAGGCGGCGGTTTTGGTGGCGGTGGGTCACGCAGAGGCGAACAAACTGCCATCCCTGGCACGGCACAGGCAGCCCCAAAAGGTTCAGCCAAAATTTCTGGTTATGTGATTGACTCATCCGTTTCAAAAGTGGTAGAGTATGCCAGTATTGCCTTATCGAATAAGAAGGATAAAAAAATTGTGGATGGAGCCATCTGTGATGATAAAGGCAAATTCTCGCTTACTCGGATTGCGGTGGGTGAATACATTCTTTCCGTTTCATTTATGGGCTATCAATCTAAAAAAATAGAGGTTAATATTGTTAATAAAAATGATGAAATTGATTTGGGCGTTATCAAAATGAACCAAAGTACCCAAACGTTGGCAGAAGTAACGGTTGAAGGACAACGTTCCTTGATAGAAGATAAAGTGGACAGAATGGTTTATAATGCCGAAAAAGATATTACAAACAAAGGTGGAGACGGAGCCGATGTTTTGAGAAAAGTACCTTCTTTGACCGTCGATTTGGATGGTAATGTATCTTTGAGAGGAAGTTCAAACGTTAGGGTTTTGATTAACAATAAGCCTTCAACAATTATTGCCAGCAATGTTGCCGATGCTTTAAAGCAAATTCCTTCGGATATGATTAAATCAGTGGAAGTAATTACCTCTCCTTCGGCTAAATACGATGCGGAAGGTTCTTCGGGAATTATTAACATCATCACAAAAAAGAATACTTTACAAGGACTAACACTCAACTTAGATACAAGTGTAGGTATCAGAGGAGGGAATTTATCTTTGAACGGAAACTACCGAAAAGGTACCATGGGTTTCTCCGTGGGCGGTTTTGGCAGAGCAAATTATAATGTGAATGGTCGTTTTGAGAATATTCAAATTACTACTTTGGCAGATGGAACAAAATCAACTAATAATCAAGTAGCAGAAACTCGCAACAGCGGATTATTCGGAAACTATCAGTTTGGTTGGGATTGGGATATTGATAAATCCAATTCCGTTACAGCTTCGGTTAAATTAGGCGCAAGAAACCAGTATAGTTATCAAGACGCATTAAAAACCGCAATCTACAAAGGTTTATTACAAAATGCTTCTGCATTAATCAGTACATCTACTCGAGATGTTGAATCAATTGATAATTCAAATAATGTTGATGCTAATATTGATTACACACACACCTACAAGAAGCCTCAACAAGAACTTTCTATTTCGGGACAGTTTAGTAGAAATAATCGTGTAAATGATTTTACTAATCGAATTTTAGGCCTTCCCGAAGGGTCAAATACGATAACGAATACGAACCCAAGTTCTAATCAAGAGACTACTTTACAGATTGATTACCAGAATCCCATCGGAAAAACTCAAATGATTGAATTTGGTGGAAAAGGAATTTTTAGAAAGGTTAGTTCGGTTTTCAGACAACTTGACAATAATGGTTCATTAGATTATAATCAAAGCATTGCGGCTTCTTATTTTTCTTATACGCTCACAACCAAAAAGAAATATAGTTTGAAAATTGGAGGACGTTATGAATTTACAAATATTGATGCGACCCAAGTTTCAGAAAGCAAAGGATCTCAAAATGTTGACATTGCAGATTACGGAACGTTCGTCCCAAGCATAAACTTATCAAAAAGTTTGAAAGGAGGAACCACTTTGAAATTAGGCTATAACCGTCGTATTCAAAGACCCTCATTACAGTTTTTGAATCCGAATAGAAATGCTTCCAATCCATCGAATGTAACCGAGGGAAATCCAACCCTAGCTCCCGAGTTTACAAACAATTATGAATTTACGGTAAATACGTTTTTCAAGAATGTTTTCTTGACGACTGCTCTGTTTATGCGAAATACTACCGGAGGAATTGAGAGCGTAAGAACCAGCACCGTTGATGCACAAAATAGACCGATAATCTTAACTAATTACTTGAATATTGGTAACCAAGATGCGTACGGAACAAACCTATTTTTGAATGTAACATCTGGAAAATTACAAGTTGGTGGAGGTACAGATTTATTTTATACCGTTTTAAAGAATAATAACCCAAATCCATTATATAATGCT
>JBBAKZ010000440.1:2131-2630 GCA_040403275.1 Arcicella sp.
TGGCAAGTTTTAGGATTTTTGGTAGTTATAATATCGCCAAAGGTTGGGGTTTGCAGACTTTCGCTTTTTATAGAGGCAATCAGGTGCAGCTACAAGGAAATCAAGGTGGATTTGGGATTTATAGCTTAGGGGTGAAAAAAGATTTTGTGAATAAGAAAGGTAGCATTGGTTTTGGAGCAGAAAACTTCTTTACGCCAGATGGTTTTGTAATTAAAAGTAATATAGAATCGCCAACGATTAGCCAAAATAGTGTTACGACTTTGCGAAACATGAACTTTAAATTAACGTTCAGTTACCGAATTGGAAAGGTTACATTTACTGATGGAAGAAAGAAAAAGAAATCGGTGAATAATGATGATATGAAAGACGGTGGTGATGGTGGTCAACAAGCAGCACCGGCAGCCCCAGCGGGTGGCGGTGGCCGTCCGAGATAATAAAATCTTTTAAATCAACAAAAAAGCCTCTCAAAATGATTTGAGAGGCTTTTTTGTTGAATAAT
>JBBAKZ010000441.1:0-2630 GCA_040403275.1 Arcicella sp.
TTAGTAACTAATTATACCTAATTGACGTTTTAGATGAATATCATTGAACAAAGAATTTTTTTAAACTATTTCAACAATCATTATGATTAATTCTATCAAAAAATCATTGTTATTACTTTTATTTTTTCCGATGAGTTTATTCGCTCAAAATGAAAAAATAACGGTTAGTGGCTATGTAAAAGACAATAAAAATGGTGAAGGGCTTATCGGAGCATCCGTTTTTGTCAAAGAACTACTCACGGGAACAACCACTAATACCTACGGCTTTTATTCCTTGACTTTACCCAAAGGAAATTACTCATTAATCATCACTTCGGTAAATTATCGCAAATCAATTCGAGAAATAAAATTAAATGACCAAAACCTAACCCTCAATTTGGAAGTACAAGAAGACGGACAGGAACTGGCGGAGGTTGTGGTGAGTGGCAAGCGAGAAGATGATAATGTTAAGGCAATTGAAATGTCAGTTAATAAGGTGGATATGAAAACCATCAAAAAAATTCCTGCACTTTTAGGTGAAGTCGATTTGGTGCGTGCCATACAATTATTGCCTGGCGTTTCAACCGTGGGAGAAGGAGCGACTGGATTCAACGTTCGAGGCGGGGCTGTAGACCAAAATTTAGTGTTAATGGACGAAGCACCCGTGTATAATTCATCCCATCTTTTTGGTTTTTTCTCTATTTTCAACCCCGATGCGGTCAAAGACGTGAAACTAATAAAAGGTGGAATTCCTGCCAATTATGGTGGCCGTGCCTCTTCTATTTTGGACGTGAGAATGAAAGAAGGAAATGCTAAAGAATTAGAAATCAATGGTGGTATTGGCCTCATTTTCAGCAGAATATCCATTGAAGCTCCTATCGTAAAAGATAAAGCATCGTTCATTGTGGCCGCTCGTCGTTCGTATGCGGATGTGCTGGCTAAACCATTTCTGACGGGTAATAATGCCAATACAGCATTCAATTTTTACGATTTGACGGCTAAAGTAAACTATAGTATCAACCAAAATAATACGGTCTTTTTATCGGGTTATTTTGGGCGTGATGTGTTCGGAAATGACTTCGGTTTCAACTGGGGAAACAGCACTTTATCCGCTCGCTGGAATCACGTTTTTAGCTCAAAATTATTCCTCAATTCAACGGCTTTTTACAGCAATTACGACTACTTATTGGATTCTGATTTGAATAATAAAAAACCTAATAATCAGTTTCGTTGGACTTCAAATATCCAGAATTTAAGTTTTAAACCAGATTTTACGTATTACATTTCCCCCAATAATACGTTAACTTTTGGTGGACAGGTTTTAACGTATAGTTTCACACCTGGTTCGGCAAGTGCAAGTTCAAGTGGCACAAAAGTAGCGTTTGGTGCTCCTGCCAAAGATGCCGTTGAATATTCAGCTTATATTGGGGATGAATGGAAAGTTAGCTCAAAATTATCTTTGCAATACGGCGTAAGATTTTCACAGTATGATTATAAAAGTAGCGAAGATGTTTATTATGTCAGACGTTTTGTGGGCATTTCAGATACCTACACCTCTGGTTATACCCTAGATACAAAACCCAATGACCCCAACAAAATTGTTCAAACCTATAGTAATTTTGAGCCAAGGTTTAATGCAAAATTAGAAACGGGGGAGAACAGTTCAATCAAGGCAAGTTATAACCGAATGACGCAGTACATACACTTGATGTCAAACACGGCAGCCTCTACACCCTTGGATGTTTGGACTTCGAGTACCAATAACATCAAACCACAACTCACCGACCAAGTGGCTTTGGGTTATTTCAAAAACTTTGGCGACAATGCGTATGAAACATCTTTGGAAGTATATTATAAAGATTTTCAGAATCAAATTGATTACGCTGATGGCGCTAATCTTTTTCTAAATCCAAGATTTGAAAAAGACCTGCTGTTTGGCAAAGGAAGGGCTTACGGCGTAGAGTTGTATATTAAGAAAAACAAAGGAAAATTGACGG
The DNA here is from genome assembly GCA_040403275.1 of Arcicella sp. Classification (GTDB taxonomy): domain Bacteria; phylum Bacteroidota; class Bacteroidia; order Cytophagales; family Spirosomataceae; genus Arcicella. The sequence goes on from JBBAKZ010000441.1 coordinate 1,977, forward strand.
GTTGGACGAGCTATACCCTTGCAAGAACAAAACGCCAAGTGGAAGGATTAAATCAAGGAAATTGGTACCCAAATCGTTTTGACAGAACCCATACATTGAACGTGGTGGCACAGTATGAATTGAACAAAAAATGGAGTTTCGGAGCAAATTTTGCTTATATTTCAGGCGTTCCATATTCTCTTGCACCACGTCAAGCGGCCGTAGAAGGATATAGTTATGGGGTAACTGAAAGTGGAGTTCGGGGAAATATCAGAATTCCAGCTTATAATCGTTTGGACGTATCAGCAACTAAGAAAAATAAGAAAGCCTTATTTGGTAAAGGCGAGTCGGAATGGGTATTTTCAATTTATAATTTGTATAATAAACGAAACCCATTTTCGATATATACTCAACCAATTGATGGCAAGCCTGCCACTAATGCTGACACGGCTCAAGATGCCTACCAAGTTATTAAGAATGAGGCAGTTAGATTGTCAATTATCGGCACTTTAATCCCTTCGATTACTTATAATTTTAAATTTTAGGAAAAATAATTGGTGATGAATTATTGATTCTTAATTATCACATAAAACACATTTTCTCTCTGATTCCCACGCACAAGAAACTATAAAAACATGACAACATCATTCAAAAAATATATTCTGACAATACTTT
>JBBAKZ010000442.1:0-2627 GCA_040403275.1 Arcicella sp.
CCAATGAGTTGAAATTTCAGTTCCAAACAGTGAATAGAAATTATATTGTCAGTTCTGATTTGCCGCTTGAAAACATCCCAAGAGCAATTATTACCGTTACTTCAGTGATTCCAACGACAACAAATCCGAACGCCACACAGACTCGCACGGTTCAGTTTGGTGGACAAAGATTTGGTACAGAATATGCGAATGACATGACTTTGCATTTGGCGAATACTTCTTATTTAAGAAAAGGTAAGTTGAACATTAAATTTGGAACTGACAATATGTTAACATTCTTGGATTCTAAGATTGTTAATGAGATGAATGGTCGTTTCTTTTTTAATAGCTTAAAAGATTTTACCGACCTAAAGCCAAGTCGATATGCACGTGAAGTGCCTTTGGTAAATCCTGCCGTGCAGCAATCATTGCTTGACTTGGCACTTTTTACTCAAGTTGATTTTGAACCTTTTAAAAATGTGACCGCCATGTTGGGTTTACGCTATGATGCAACAATTTTCTTCAAACAAGGCGACAAAAACCCCGTTACTGAGAGTAAATTATTAATCCAAACGGATAATTCATTGGCGGATTTTAATAATATTCAACCAAGATTTCAATTAAATTGGGACGTGAATGGTAAGCAAAAAGACCTAATCAAATTTGGAGGCGGTTTATTTTCTGCACAACCAGTTTCATATTTACAGTTAAATAATATTCAAAATAGTGGTTCAATCGTGGGTTCGATTGACGTTTCGGGAGCTGGGGTTCCAAAACCAGATTTTGTATCGTATCGGAATGACCCAAGTACAGCGCCGGGCATTCCAAAAGGAGCAAGTTATATTTCAACAATTAATGCGGTAAGTAAGGATTTTCAAGTACCTTCCATTTATAAATTAAACTTGTCGTACAATCGGTTCTTCAATGCAAGATTCCGTGCCGGGGTAAATTTATTGTGGTCAAAAACGGTGAATAATTATGTTTATTACGATAGAAATATCGTGGATGAACCCTATTTTAGGTTGAGTAACGAAGGAAACAGAGGGGTTTACGTACCGGCAAATACTATTCCGGCAAATGGTTCAACGGATTGGACAAAAGGGCGCAAATCAACGGAATTAGGGCGAGTGTTGTCTTTAGAATCAACCGGACAATTAGACCAAATGGCTATTGTGATTGATGCGAGTATGAAAATTGGAAGAGATGGATATTTTACGATTAGTTACACAAAAAATGACACAAAAGATAATACTTCTTATGATTGTTGTGTAGCGAATACTTCAACTTTTAGACCTATCAAAGATGATCCAAGAGACCAAACTACTTCTTATTCTGATTTTCAATTTTCGGATAAATTAGTCATTTCTGGCGCTACTCCATCGGTAAAAGGATTTCAATTAGGAGCAATCTTAAATGGCGTGGGTGGAACTCGTTATTCATTTTTAGTAGGAGGGAATAAAAGTATCAATGGTGATTTTGTCTTGACCAATGATTTGGCTTTTGTCTTTGACCCTAACGACCAAAAAGTGCCAGAAACAGTTAGAAAAGGTATGCAAGGATTATTAGATAACCCGGACGTTACTGAAAGTGTGAAGGATTATATCAAATCAAATTTTGGAAAAGTAGCCGAAAGAAATGGAGGAATTAATCCATTCTATTATACGGTTGACTTGCGTCTAACCAAAGATTTTACATTTTTGAAAAAACATAATTTAGCCCTTTCTGCCGATTGTTTCAACTTTACCAACCTTTTAAACAAGGAAAATGGGGTAAGTTATAATCACGGTAATATCAATTTAGTAACCATGACAACTTTTGATCAAGCTACGCAAAACTATAATTACAATGTAGAATCGGGGGCAGGTCGTAAACTCTCAACCGCCGGTGGAACCCCTTGGAGAATCCAATTAGGCGCAAGATATTCATTCTAAGCTAGCCTATTTAGGGTAATCATAATTCCATTGGAGGAATTAGGATTATAGTGAATGGTAATTCTTAATCTATCAATCGGTATCGAAGCAATTCGGTACCGATTTTCTGTTCAATGACACCACTTTTTAGAGTTAATTTTAACCAATTTCCTCAGTTGTGTATCCAGTGTATCAAAATCCCATAACAGTAGTGAGTCACTTATATTTGGGGTAAATTTCCTTTGGACAGCTATTTAATCTTCGATGCTCGGTTTTCGATGTTTGGTTTTCGATATTTGTAACCGAAACCCGAAAATCGAACAATGAAAATCAACTAACGATAACCGAAAATCGAAAACCGAAAATCGAACAATGAAAATCAACTAACGAAAACCGAAAATCGATAAACGAACAACGAACATCGAACATCGAACTTCGAACAACGAAACCCGAACAACGAAACCATGACAAAAGAATTACAAGAGAAAGCTCGAAAAATAAAACTCCTATTAACCGATTGCGATGGCGTACTAACCGACGGTGGAGTCTATTATGGAGAAAATGGCGAAGTCTTGAAAAAGTTTAATATCCGTGATGGTATGGGCGTTGAAAGGCTTCGCAAATTAGCCAATATCGAAACTGGAATTATTTCGGGTGACGTTTCTCCATCAGTTGCGCAAAGGGCTAAAAAACTTCAAATAAAGCAATATATGAACTAAAAAAGTAGCTATTAAGAGG
>JBBAKZ010000443.1:0-2626 GCA_040403275.1 Arcicella sp.
GCAATGGGTAGTTTTAGCATATTTTCTTGTCCTTTTCCATTAGTCGCTGATATTCCGCCTCTCGCTTCAATAATCATATTCACGGCTTCACAAATCGACTTATCGTCTACTCCAACGGCTATGATATTGTGCGAATCATGCGCAACTGAAGAAGCAATGGCTCCTTCTTTTAATCCAAAATTCTTGATAAAAGCAATGGCAGGTGGGGCATCTTGATAACGATTAACGACCACAATCTTCAAGATATCTCGTTCAACATCCGAGACGACTAAATTATTGGCAATTTTGGGATGATGCGTAGATTGTAAAGTAATCAATTGTCCATCCAATACTTCAATAACTTTTATTTTTGTGGCTGAATCTGAATTTTTACAGGCAAAATCTTCTTCATTCTTGGTTTTACAATTAAAATTATTGACTATTTCACTCGGCAAATTCTGTATTTTTGAAGTGCCATGCTCCGCTACTATTTTACCATTTAAATAAGTTTTTTGCACATTGAAATCTGTTAAATTATCAACCATAATAAAATCAGCGGGGTCGCCTTCACGCAATAATCCCACGGGTAAAAGATAGTGCAACACGGGATTTACACACGCCATTTGTAGCGTTTCAAACAACAAATCTGGATATTTTGCTAAGGCTCTTTTTACTAATAAATTAATATGTCCTTCTACCAAATTATCAGGATGTTTATCGTCCGAACAAAACATCATATTTTCGTAATATTGGGGTAATAAGTCAATTAAAGCCTCGAAATTTTTAGCAGCCGAACCTTCACGAATTAGAATTTTCATGCCATACTTTAGTTTGTCTAATGCCTCATCGGCTGTAAAACATTCATGGTCGGTTTGGCAGCCTGCCTCTATGTATCTTCGGGCATCGTCTCCTCTTAACCCCGGGGCGTGTCCGTCAATGGGTTTATTGTATTTTTTTGCCAAGGCAATTTTGGCCATCATATCAGGGTCTTTATTCAACACGCCAGGAAAATTCATCACCTCCGCCAAATACCCAATTTCTGGATAAGTAATAAATAATTCTTCAATATCAAAAGGAGTTATGGTAGCACCTGCGGTTTCGAAAGTAGTGGCAGGAACGCAAGAAGGAGCGCCAAAACAAAACTTGAAAGGCGTTTCACGACCATTTTTAATCATGTATTCTACGCCAGCTTTACCCAAAACATTGCCAATTTCATGCGGGTCAGAAACCGTGGCGACTGTACCGTGAACCACCGCTAAACGGGCGAATTGAATAGGCGTAAGCATGGAACTTTCCACATGAACGTGCGCATCCACGAAGCCCGGTAAGATATATGAACTATTGGGTCTTGGTTCAGACTTGTACGTTATTTTCTGGATGATTCCATCCGCTATATCAATAATTCCGTATTGAATTTTCTTGTCAAAAATGTTGAGGATGTTGCCTGATATTTGCATAAATTGTTGATTTTAGAGTTGAAAATTACCAATTTATCTTTGGTTTTTATATACACTGCAAAACTTATTGTGCTGAATAAATTATTCATATTGTTTTGTGAGGCATAATTTAGGGAAGTATTGGCTTATATAAATTGAGTTAATCGAACTATTTGTGGTTGGTATTTTCTACTTTCGCCTATTATCCTATCTTTGCACACAAAATTTGTAAATATGAAGAAAATGGTTATTGCTCTTGATGGTCATTCGAGTTGTGGAAAAAGTTCCACGGCGAAGCGAGTGGCGAAGAAATTAGGTTATACTTTTATTGATACTGGGGCAATGTATCGAGCGGTGAGTTTATATTTTTACGATAATCACGTGGCTTTAACTAATCCTAAGGAGGTTGAAAGAGCGTTGTCAGAAATTCATATTACCTTTCATTTCAACGAACATCAAGGAGCGAGTGATGTCCATTTGAATGGATTGAATGTAGAGAACGAAATTCGTAAAATGTACATCTCTCAAATGGTTTCGGAGGTAAGTGCTATTACGATAGTACGGAAAGCCATGGTGGCTCAACAACAAAAAATGGCAAAACACCGTGGTGTGGTTATGGATGGTAGAGATATTGGTACGAAAGTATTCCCCGATGCAGAAATCAAAATTTTTATGACTGCCGACCCCGCCATTCGGGCAGAACGCCGCCAACGAGAATTGTTGGAAAAGGGCGAATTAGTTGATTTAGAGGTAATTCTAGCAAATATAAAAAAACGTGACATTATCGACTCAACCCGTGAAGAGGGACCTTTGACTCAAGCAGAAGATGCCGTTTTGATGGATACCTCGCACATGATGTTGGACGAACAAGTAGATTTTGTAGTGCAATTGCATGATTCGATGATGGCAAAAAGGTGAAAAATAATAGTAAAAGATATAATGAACGCAAAAACAATAAAATACAATTCCTTAAACGAAATAAAAACCGTTGCGAAAACCATTCTCGATTTCGGACAAAAAACGCCCGTTTGGATTTTTGAAGGACAGATGGGAGCGGGGAAAACTACGCTTATTAAAGCCATTTGTGATGTTTTAGTCGTAACAAGTAATGTCCAAAGTCCCACTTATTCATTGGTAAACGAATACACCACAAAACAAGGAAAAGACCTGTACCATTTCGATTTTTATCGAAGTAAAAATGAAGAAGAGGC
>JBBAKZ010000444.1:0-2625 GCA_040403275.1 Arcicella sp.
AATTTTTGAAAAATAAATAGCCGACGCCTTTTACGGTTCGAATATAATCTTCTCCAATTTTTTCTCTGATTTTGCGGATGTGAACATCCACCGTTCGTTCGGTTACGTGAACTCCAAGCCCCCAAACGTTTCTTAAAATTTCTTCACGGGTATAAACTTTATTGGGATTATTTACAAAAAATAGCAGTAAGTCAAATTCCTTCTTAGGTAGCACAAAAGATACATTTTTGACTGATATGGTATAATTTAATCGGTTGATGACTAAATCTTCGATGATAACTTTATCAAAGTTCGTATCTTCAATGGGGTTGTTGCGTTGAAAAGCCGCCTTAATTCTACTAATCAAGGCACGAGGTTTTACCGGTTTGGTGATGTAATCATTGGCACCAATTTCAAAGGCTGCAACTTCCGAAAATTCTTCCGTTCGTGCAGTCAAATAAATGAGGTAAATATTTTTAAGATTTTTGTTTTGCTTAATGATTCTTCCCGCTTCGATACCATCCATGATGGGCATCATTACGTCCATGAGAATCATATCAGGCATAAATTCTTCGGCAACTTCGATGCCAATTTTGCCATTTTCAGCAGTTTTAGTTAAAAAACCCTCACGGTTGAGATTATATTCAAGAAGCTCTAGAATATCTGGGTCATCGTCTACTAATAAAATTTTAAACGAGTTATCAATCATAATTTATGCTTAGTTTGGGGCTAATATTCATCGAAATTACAATTTCAATATAAACCCAATATTAAGTAAAGATTATGATTACAATTCGTGGTTAGGAAATGAACATTGAAGTCATAAACCAAGTGAAATTACGTTGAAATGCGGTAAGGACTTTAGTGGCTTTTTGCATGATATTTTTGTTAAATTTTTTCACAAAAATATCAACGGTTTGTAAAGTAATGATTAACGCTTGTTTATGATATTGTAAAAATACAAAACTTAACAATTCCATAACATTGCCGTAATCAACAAATCTAGGAGTCCTAGGTATTTTTGGTGCGTAAACTAACCCAAAAAAAATGTCCGCCCAAAAGCTAATTTATCTTTATTCTGACTCCACCTTCACACCGTGGAAAGAAAACATTTTCGGAAATACCATTGCTACCTTCCTAAAATCAACCCCCGAAAATTATTATCCTTACGTTACTCATTTCGTAGGATTTACGAGTGAATTTGCTGATTTTTTGAAGCAATTTGATGTCGTTTTTAATGTTTGCTATGGTTTTGGTGAAGCTGGACAAGCAGATATTGCTCGTTGGTTGGATAGCCACGATATTAATCACACCGCAAGCCCTTTTGAAGTACAAATTTTAGCCAAGGACAAGACAAACTTGCCAAAAATTTGTCAAGAAATAGCCTTAAAAACCCCTCCCATCATCGCTTTGGGCGATATTATGATTTCTGATTACCATCGTTTTATCGTAAAACCACGGATGGGTAGTCTTCATTTGAATATGTTGGTTTTTGAAAAAAATGAAATTCCTTACCAAGAATTATTGGAAAGAGAAGATTATATTATTCAACCTTATTTGAGTGGCCGAGAGTTTACGATTGGCGTAATCCCAAATGAAAATGGATCAGATTATATGGCGTTGAATCCCTTAGAAATTCGCCCAAATGATCATCGTGAAGTTTATATTGCAGGTCAAAATTACGGAATTACCGAAAAAATATTGAATCCAGATTTAGATAAAAATCTCAAAAATGAGATGATGCTAAAAGTATTAAATCTACATAAATCCATGAAAATTAGAGGAATGTCTCGTACAGATGTTCGTATTTACAATGATGAGATTTATATTCTGGACATCAACACGATGCCTAATTTAGATGCCAAGAGTTTTTTGCCTTCAATAGCCTTAAATGAAGGAATTAATTTAAAAGCCTTATTTCATCGGATTTTATTGCGGACATCTCATTATAGTTTAGTTGAAAAAATAACTTATCAAAACGTATAAACGATGGCTTGGATTTACCTCATTTTGGCGGCGGCCTTAGAAGCCTGTTGGATGTTTTCTTTGAAATTTCTATCCTTTTCAAAATTTAAAACCCTTCATTTTGATAATATTTTAAAGTCGGAAGGTTATCATACTTGGCTACCTCTGGCAGGCTATATATTTTTTGGCGCTGCCAATACTTATTATCTTTCGGTGGCGATGAAAAACATTCCGACCGCCATTGCCTTTGCCGTTTGGACCGCAGTTTCAATCATATTTATCAAAATTGTGGAAGTATCTTTTTTTCAAGATAAAATCACTGTCCTCGAATTTTTCTTTCTTGGATTAATTGTTACAGGAATTATTGGATTAAAAATGGTTACGAAATCATAAGGCAAACAATTTTTAGCAATTCACTGATTCCTTTACAAAGTCTTAACATTCAGATAATCAATAGGTTAAAGTAAATTATCAACTTTGTACAACCAAAATACTAAAATATGCAAAGACGTGATTTACTTCGCCAAGCAGGTTTACTTGCTGGTGGACTATCCTTACCAAGTTTAACAAAAGCAAATTCAAAACCAACCACAACGACGGTCGCCACTCCTAAAAGAATTCTTCGGGTTGCCCACATGACAGATGTGCACATTCAGCCGTTAATTGGTGCCGCAAAAGGTT
>JBBAKZ010000445.1:0-2622 GCA_040403275.1 Arcicella sp.
GCAGAGCCCAGCCGTCGCTGCCTCCATCTGCTTTCACGAATCCCATCCTAGTTTGTAGCGGGGAAGGGACAAAACGGACATTTTATATCTACCTGAGCTAAGTTCGGCCATGGGCGTGTTCAATTACTGCATTAAATGCCAATTCTTAATAAACAGACGATGTTCTGAAAACCATAAATCTCCGTAAACCAAAGTTCCTTACCATTCAATAGATAAAGTTTCCCTTTTGGAAGTACTCTGAAAAAATCATAATCACTTTCTATCAAAGTCATTAAATCGGTGAGTGAAGTACTTGAGTATATGTGCATGTAGTTAAACTCAAAAAGTATAACAAGGGGCTTCGTAGCGTTGATAAATGATTGCGCACCAATCAGCACCTTTTTTCATGACCTTCAACATCAATTTTTAGAAGAGCGATTTTAAGGGCTTCTCGATTCTCAAAAAAATGATCAAGTGAAGTCGTAGATACCGAAATTCTGCGGATATTTGGATCACTTTCAGAGTGGATTCCAGGATTAAGTGTAGAAAACCCATCGTATTGCCTAGAATCATCGACGATAAGTTCTGAACTTCCCGAAAAATCTGAAATGGCTAGATTTACAGCTTTGAATCGTGAATTGTACTTCTCATATTTTCTGAGAAGTAATTTAAAAGGCGCCGGATTTGGTTCAAAAGAAATTATCCTTAGTCGATGTGTTTGTGCAAGAACAAGTTCAGCAAATTCGCCAATATTTGCCCCTACATCGACAACTAGGAAATTCGGGTCGTCATTTGTAAGTAGCTGAGTCCTGACAAACTCATTTTCGCCAGTAAGATTTTCATTTTGAAAATTAAGGACGCCAAGTGTTCGGATAAATAACACAAATAGGAATTCATTGAGCCGAATGAGTTTGGGTCTCGCAAGAATGCGAACCATCCAATTTTGCAAGAATCCGTATAGTAAGTTACTAAGAATTGTTTTTAGGTTAAGTTGTGAACAGTCATTTCTTGCCCCGAATCAGGTTGGACAAGTATAACATGAATAATTCAAGTGTTCAAGTTAAATTGTTTAGGACTACAACCTACCTTTAAAACTAAGCCCCTCCTGTCAACCTACTTCGAGAGGAAACCCAGTAATAAATCGTGCTGGGGTTTGCCAAGCTCGAATATTTTTTGATTACGATCAAGAATTCCAATGATTTCAAGCAAAAAGGCAAAATGGTGGAGATATCAAAGTTATACTGAGTAAATGCAAACATCAATCACATTACTAGACAATTCTAACGTCGCGCACAGAATCAATTTCTTAATTGATTCAGTAGATTTATCTGGGCTTGTGGCACTCGATGAGGCGGGTAAAGAATATTCCTTAAAACAAAATGAGTTTGCTTTAGAAACTATTGTCTTGGACTGCGGGGCTGGCTACGGAGAATTTTCTATTGAATGCGCCCTCAAGGGTGCGTTTAAAGTATTTGCATTTGAACCAAATCTTAATTTAGTGAAGTATCTACGTTTGAACACGAGTATCTTCCAGAGCATATCAATCCGACCAAGTGGCGTCTGGATTGAAGATAAAGACTCGTGGTTGCACTTTCGGATATCTGGAACTGCTTCTGCGTCAATTCATGAAATTCAGTTTGACCCAATGTCTGAGATTGGTAAGGAAAGGATTAAAGCTAGAGTGTCGCTAATCGATTTAGGCAAGGTAATAGATGGGCTAGCAACACAATATCCTCACTCACTACTAGCTCTTAAGCTTGACATTGAAGGTGCTGAACATAAGTTGCTTACCTACTTGAGTAAAAGTAAGAGACTGCAGAAATTGCAAAAAATGTGGGTTGAATACCACTATGACCATCAAAATCTACTCGATCTTCTTTCCCCTGAATTTAAAACAATGAATGTCTATCACAAAGGTAGCGGTATAGGGCTTATCCATGCCGAGAGGTAGTTTCGCCACGCATTTTCTATAACTTCTCAGCTTTCTTGCTGTTAGAATTGTGATGTGCACACCACAGCAGTCATTGATTTATTGAGCTTTGGCTTCAAATACGGAGCTCCAGCAACCAATTTCTATTTCGATGTGACCTTTCTACCTAACCCTGCACGAATATCCGGGAAACAACTTTTCGACGAACTCGATGAGGAGATGTATAAATATGTTATCCAAAACGAAAATTCACAAGAATTAATCATAAAAGTTGTTGATTTCATTTTATTCGTTTCGAAATTTGACAGCATAAAAGTTGGAATTGGATGCAATTCTGGTCGACACAGAAGCGTCATTTTGGTGAATGAAATTTCTAAGCATCTTAAAACATTAGGAGTGGAACATCGAGTTTCACATAGAGACCTAATCTGAACTTTATAAGAACATGAAATTGGATATCATTTCGTCTAATATTTTTGTAGGTGATTCCAACCAGTTAGATCCATCAGCAAAAACTTTAATTACCTGCAAATCTAAGAAAGATTTCAGAGAAATACAGCTCCGCATACTTTCGATTGGGGTTGCACACCTAGCGATGCCCATTTTGGATTCAAATTTCAATCTTAGGGAATTTGAAAACTTTTTAGTTGAGTCAAATTTATGTGTTAAGAATGAAAATGGTTTAGAGATTTCTATATCCCAACATGTATTTT
>JBBAKZ010000446.1:0-1635 GCA_040403275.1 Arcicella sp.
TCAACACGATATGAGTAAAGAAAAAGCAACGATGCCTTCACCACCTGCTTCAACCGCAGGCACTGTTGCGAATGGTGCAAACGTTACCATTAATTATCATCAGCCAGCCGTCAAAGGTCGTAATGTTTGGGCTGGAGACCTTGCTCCTTACGGAAAAGTATGGCGTACGGGTGCTAACGATGCTACCACTTTTGAAGTGAGCAAAGACGTTATGATTAATGGAAAAGCGCTAAAAGCGGGCAAATATGCTCTTTTTTCAATTCCGGGAGAGAATGAATGGACAATTATTTTCAATAAAACAGCGAAACAATGGGGAGCTTATCGCTATAAAGAAGCCGACGACGTTTTGCGAGTAATGGCCAAATCAGAATCGGCTCCAATGACTGAACGCTTTACGATTAAAGCTGAAAACAGTGGAATGGTTACGATGATGTGGGATAAAGTAAAAGTTGGTTTTACGATTAAGTAAGTTGCTTAAAATCTATAAAAAAGGTCGCATGATGATTTCAGGCGACCTTTTTTTATTTGGTAGAATGATAAAATCTAATCAAATATCCAATGTACGATTACAGTCACAATAGTTGATAAACCAATTGAATAAAGATAAGATCTAATCAGAAAACCGCTTATTTCTCTACTAAAAATACTCAATAAATATTTGGTGAATGCAAAATATAGCACTTCTAGAACAAAGGGAATTAATAAAAATAGCCAACGATTGTTAATTCCTATTTGGGTATTTTGGGTGAAGAAGAAAATAATACTACACAACAATAAAATTGGAACAATAAATATTAACTGAACAATTGGAGCCACGCCAATTTCACTTTTAGATTCATTACTTTTCGTGATAAAAATAAGGTTGAAAATGAAGGCTAATATCGTAATAGTCAGAAAAAACAAGTACATCCTATTCATTTTTTAGTGGTTAAATTTTGAGTTGTTTTTTTAAAAGATTTAAAGGGTAATGAAGTATATTTATTTAAAGGGAAATTGCAAATTTGAAGGTACCGTACATTTGCCATTGAACTTTCCGAAGATAGGAATAACTTTCGGGAAGTTAATCCAAGTCAATCAAGATATCTTATTTTAAACAATCCTCCTAAAGCAATTTATACGCTGAAAATAATTTTTGAGAACGAAATAACAGTTTAGTTCAAGGTCAACAAAATTTTAGAGGATACGAATTCATTGTTTACGTAGAATACAATACCACACAATAGGAAAAAGGCACCGAGAAATTGAGATTCTCTTGGTGCCTTTTCTGATTTATATAGAGGAAAAAACTTAATTCAAAATTGCTATTCTCTTGGAATACTACCCTCGTGTCCAGCGATTTTATAAACTTCTGAGCGAATTTCACGTTCACTACCAATCATCAAATAGGAAGTTATATCATATACATAATTACTTCTATGATTGATAATATTTTCAAAATAAACAAATGGTTGAAAGAAAGTAAAGCCACTTGTAAATTCTGTTCCCGGTCCATTTCCTGCATATACTTCCATTTGTTTAAAAATAAAATAGGTACTATTACCACCATTGGTTGCATTATACACCCCAATGCCAGAATTGGGACGTGCAGCATCATAAACCATACCCCAATATTCAGTAGCTTGGACTCCAACGGGA
>JBBAKZ010000446.1:1645-2617 GCA_040403275.1 Arcicella sp.
AATCGGTAAATTGCCACCAGTTGTCGGCGAAAATGACCATTGAGAATTACCCGTATAAGTTTTATACTTATCGAGTGTGTTCACAATAAAACACGAAGGAGCCCCCGCCCCATCAAAGCCTCCACCAGTCCATTGTCCATCCGTTCTAAAGCTGGTATATCGGTAATCAATTTTAACGGTACGTCCAATAATCGTGTAAGTAGCTTCAATGTAAGTTTGTGAGAATTTAGCTTCTAATGGATAATGAATGGGTCTTACCTTTACGTAATATCCATTAGGAACTGCATGGTAATCAATTAAAGTAACAGCATTATTGAAGTAATCGCCTCCTTGAATTACATTATAACTAGTCGGCATACCCGGAAACCGTGACCCTGCCCTTTCTCCGCCTTGTGTATATCCGTCTTCTTTTTGATAAGAATCCAGCGTTACTTGAAAACCACCATCGTATCCATTATAAATTAAATTGGAAGTTGCATTCGCTAAAGAAGCCCAAGCCAGCTGTCCTCCACGCTTTAAGTTTATACCAATCTTAATTTTGTCATTCGTTAGCCACACAAAATCATTTACCGGGTCATACCGTGACTCATTACGGAAAATTCTGGGTAAGTTAATATTTCCATCATAATAACTTGCGGGATGTCCGTCTGAAAAATAATAGGCTGGTTTATTGGGTTCCGTTATCGTTACACCCGTATTGTTTGCTGCTACAATTGTGAGGGAGTTGCTCGCTGCAGAAACCACGTCGTTCACACTTCTTTTTGCCGTATATACATCACCTCTAGTGGGTTGATTTACAAAATAAGTCGATCCAGTGATATTCAAACTTATACCATTTTTATACCAAGAAATCACCCCTGAACCTGAGGCAGTGAAAGTAACCGGAATGTTTTCTATTAAGGCCACAGGGTTGGCGTCAATCACTGGTGGGATTACGGTTTCAGCTGCAATGATTGTTAAGGCGTTGCTTGC
>JBBAKZ010000447.1:0-2611 GCA_040403275.1 Arcicella sp.
CCCCATTTCCAAAAAAATCTTCTGGGCATTGCATAAAGTAATGTATCTCGCACCCATTGGTGCCTTTGGAGGAATGGCATTTACCATCAGTAAATACGGAATTCAAACGCTTTTACCGTTGGTAAAATTGATGGTAACCGTTTATTGCACGATGGCAGTATTCATTTTTGTTGTACTTTATTTTATCCTAAGAACTTACAAAATTCAACTCTGGAAATTTTTGAAATATATCCGAGAGGAGTTGCTAATCGTTTTGGGAACATCCTCTTCCGAGGCGGCTTTGCCTTCGTTAATGGAGAAATTAGAAAAAATGGGTTGTTCAAAATCCGTCGTGGGATTGGTCGTTCCTGCGGGGTATTCCTTTAACTTAGACGGCACAACCATTTACCTTTCCATGGCCATTATTTTCTTGGCTCAGGTTTTTAATGTTCATTTAGATTTACAACAAATTCTAACTATCATTGGCATCTTGATGGTAACTTCAAAAGGGGCAGCGGGCGTCACGGGCAGTGGTTTTATTGTCTTAGCTTCCACTCTGACGGCTATAAAAGTAATTCCCGTAGAAGGGTTGGCTTTGCTTTTGGGGGTTGATAGATTTATGTCGGAAGCACGGGCAATCACCAATTTTATTGGCAATGGTGTTGCCACGGTTTGGTTGGCAAATAACGAAGGTGAATTTGATAGAGAGAAAATGAATGAGGCATTTAGGGAGTAATAATAGTAGGGGCGTATCGCATACGCCCCTAAATAAATTTCTAAAACTCCAACGCATCAGAAATGACAAAAGAATTCCCCGAAGAAATAACTTTGATGTCTCGTTTATAGATCGTTTCAGGAGTAGCACCCACGTCTTCAATAGTCGTTTCAAAAAGATAACCTTCTTTTAATTTTACGGGCGATAATTCACATTTTTTTACCTTTATTTTTGTCCAATCTTGCCCCGAAATCAAGAAACCCGTTCCCATACCAGCCAAAGAGGCATAATTCGTTAACACTAAAAACAAAATCTCAGTCTTCCAAAACTCATTCTTCAAATCCCAGAACTCACTCCCAAAAACCCTAATTTGTCGAAAAGGAATGCTTTTACTTTAAACTTTGAAATATCTTTGAATCATCAAAAAAGAAAATTATCTGAAATCGTAAATAATAAAAATTATGAAAACTTGCTCAGAGGTCTATCAAAATACTGTGATTTTAGCGTAAACAAGGCAATTTTATGGTCATTTATTTGTCAGTTGATAATATTTTAGGCTCAGAAAGAATCTATAATTACCCTTATTCAGCCGATGGCAAAACTCGTACATCCGTAACACCATCCGCCAACCTTATGATTTTGATTGGCACGTATATTATCCTTTCAAAAAAGAAAGTTCTGCCCGAGGATATGCGGAAGAATTAAGGTGGAATTTATTCAAAATCACCCATGCACCACCAATTTCCAGTTTTTAGTTTGAATTTTTTCATTCAAATGCACTGTTTCACCAATGGAAAATTCTTTGAATCCTGCTTTTTTAAGGACATTTTGCGAAGGTAAATTAAAAAATGGCGTATCCGCAATGATGGTTTTTAAAGCGGGTTCTAATTTCGCCCAATCTATCAAGCAATTGAGTGCTTCGGTGGCGTATCCTTTTTCACGATGATTTCCGTCAATGAAATATCCCACCATCGTAACGCCTTCTTGGTCAGGAAAACCAGCGAATCCAATCCCTCCAATTGAAATATTTTCGGATGTCAGAACAATATCCCAATTGGTAAACCAAAAGAAGTCACCTTGGTGTTCAGCCGTCATTGGAATCCAGAAATTCAGGAGGGCATCTTCCGTTTCAATGCGGTCGAAATCCGCCATGAGCCAATTAGAAGGTTTGAGTCCTAAACGGGTTTCCATTTGGTTCCTGCCTTCAGTAATCCAGATGGTAAGTAGCTGATTATCAAGTGGTACAAGTTTTAGTCTTTCAGAATAAATTTCTATCATTTTGGTTTAAATATTCTATTAAAAGTTTGCTTTATTGTAAAATACAAACTTCCCGAAAGTTAAAAAACCTTCGGGAAGTTGAAATATAAATCTTAAAATTGTGCGGATTTACGGTTTATTGAAAACTTTAAACTGTTAAGCTACCTTATCTTTTTTTACCCCAATTAAAGCAATCATTCTACCCGTTTTTCCTTTTTCTTTCCGATGAGAAAAATAAGCGTCATTATCCAAAACGGTGGAATAAGAAGATACTTCAATTTGATTTTCAGGCACCCCGCATTTTAATAATTGGGTAAGATTTGCCTTTTTTAAATCCACAAAAAATTTGGGTTTTCGCCCAGTTTTGTCCAAGCGTTTCACATCGTAGGTAAACATTGCCGCCACATCTTCTCCAACTTGAAAAGAATTTTCGTCAATACACGTCCCGATGTATGCGTAGCAATCCTTCGGATTAGTTTTGAACTCGTCCGACATCCTTTGAATCGTTTTTGCGGTAATATCTAGAACCGTTCCTTTCCAACCAGCGTGAATCGCAGCAACTGCTTGATTTTTAGCATCATAAATTAATATTGGCGTGCAATCTGCTACGGTTACAGATAAAAAAGTATTAGAATTTTCTGTAATTAAACCATCATATCC
>JBBAKZ010000448.1:0-2611 GCA_040403275.1 Arcicella sp.
TACACCGTTAAATATAAAATCCCTTAGATTAAATTCTGAGGGATTTTTTGTTGATAAGAAGTTAAACAAGCCTACAATAAATTAATCTTATTGAAGGTGGAACGGTATTTTAAACCTTATTATGAGGTAAATCGTATGTAGCTTGAAGTAGAGATACTGGGTAATAGAATTTATATGCTGAAAAATAAAATGCGCTTTCCAATCAAAAAATTTGAAACGGAAACTTATTTTAACCAATTAATATGATGAAAAAGATAATGATGATGATTTCCGCAGCGTATCTAATGATGGCTTGCGGCGACAATTCCAAAAAAGAAGTTCAAGATGCCAAAATGATGGCTATTGATTCGATGAAAATGGAATCCAAAATTACGGAGGCTAAACAAGAGGTAATTGATTCGATGAAAACGGAATCCAAAATAGAATCTGCCAAAAAATTCACCCGTGATTCTTTGAAAGATTCAAGGAAACCAACTTATTATGCTGCCCATAAAATAAGCAAATCAAATCCAGATAGATATGTGTCGAGTAATCCAGCAATAGCAACAAATCTACCAATTGTTGCTGCACCTGCTAAAAAGAAACGTAAAATAAGTCGTCCCGTTGAAGGAGCTTTGATTGGAGCGGGTGTTGGTGCAATTTCTGGAGCCATTATTAACAAAAGCAATCGTGGCAAAGGAGCAATCATTGGCGGAGTAATTGGAGCAGGAGTTGGCGCAGGAACGGGCGTTATCATTGACAAAAAACAAAAGAAGAAAGGAAATTAGAATTTCCTCTGTAAAAAAATAGGCTTCTCACGCATAAAAAAGCCGTTCAAAATCTGAACAGCTTTTTTATGCTTCATGCTTTATTAAATATTACCTATTGGGAAACTTAATCCTACTGTTAAGCCAAATCCACGATTGGTAATATTAGTATTAGGCGCTTGCGTTGCATCGGTTAAACCAACTCCGTAGCGAGCATCCACATTAATCCACATGCTGTTTTGTAAAGCGTAATTGAAACCTCCACCTAGGGTTACGCCTAATTCAGTATTTTTGTAATAAAGATTATTTGGATTCAAATCATTGCCATCTTTATTTTTTGCATTCAGTAGAAAGTTGACGTGAGGTCCAAGAAAGAGTTTCGGACGGAATGAACCCGGTGAATTATTCCCGTTAAAATAATAGGTAAACAGCACTGGAACTTGCAAATAATTCAAATTAATTTCTTCAGTTGGTGCGTCTAATTTTGCACCCATTTGATTATATAGAAATTGAACGCCAACGCCAAACAAGTTTTTGCTACTATAATTAAAAAATCCACCTGCCAACAGCCCAGCTTTTGAAGATGCGTTCGGTTTTCCTGATAAGGTAGTTACATTAACTCCAACCATGGGACCAAAAGATAAATTACTTTGAGCGGTTCCTAAACGACCAGCCAAAAGAATTACTACGATAATTAAAAAGGTATGTTTTTCATGATACGATAGTTTGTGATTTTAAAAGTTTTTTGAATCACAATTACTTGCGGTAAAATATCGTTCCAGCACGTTTAAAAGCACTAATTAAAATATCGACAAATATTATTCTTGCGAAATAAAGCTTAACTCGTTGAGCATCAATAAAAAAGCAAATCAATGCGATGTTTACCTAAAGCCCATAAAATAGTTTATATTACCCAAAATGCCCCAATATTCCCCAAAAACTAGCAAATTTATCTATTCAATAACCACCCTGTCACACTAAAGCGGTTTGCAAACGCTTCGGTTACTTCATGATCTAATTTTTCACTTTCAAAACATACCATTCTTCCCGCTAAGGGTGCAATGGTGACAGCATTTTCAATTTTATTCTTGACATCATAAATAATCAGATTTCCACCATCCGCTGGAATCCAATTAATATTGAGGTAATAAATCACCGATAGAATTCTGCCTTTTTTTGCTTGAAAGGTATCTCGATGACGTCGATAAAATTTGCCAACCGCATATTTGGCAAAATGAATTTCCGTTTCATTGATGCCTAAATAACAAGTTTGATTCAAATAATTTACGAAATCCTGATTTTTATCAAGCAATACTCGTTCCGCTAAATCAACTGATTCACTTTCAAGCCATAGTATTTCATCGCCCCTAATTTCAATATTTTTTTGAACTTGCTCTGATTTACCAATGCTTGCTTCCTTAAATTTTCCTTGTTCATATCGTGTAGAGAAGGTTTTAAGCAAATTTTCAACTTCAGCATTTTCTAAAAAATCATCACAAATGGCGTAACCATTCTCTAAAATCCCTGCAATCAACTGTTCAAATTTTTGTTCTTGTACGTTCATTTTTCCAACAAAAAACCCTTGTAAGTCTTGCGAAGACGTACAAGGGTTTTGGGGAATTTTAATAAAGGTATGGATTATATATTGGCCAACCTATTTCAATCTTGCCACCATAATGCCCGTTTGATTTTTATTCTTTGCTAAATACTCAACTAAAGGCTTGTCAGTAACCATGACCCGCTTAAAATCCGAGGAAGAATGAAGTAAATACACCCTTTTATCTTGCAAACGAATGGCAAATCCTTCGTGCGCTATATCTAAGCCATCAATATTGGTAGTGATGCCAATAACATCACCGTTCAGC
>JBBAKZ010000449.1:0-2588 GCA_040403275.1 Arcicella sp.
TGATAAATCGGTAAACTAATCGTTGAACGGATTGGTTTACTAAAAAAGAAAACAGATTTGGAAACACAAGAACCTCCTCAAAATAAGATTATTGCATGGCTCAAACGGCTCGGATGGGCAGGTTTTTTCTTTTTTCTGATAAAAGGCGTAACCCTTTATATTGTTCTTCCGTACCTAATAGCCAAGGGAGTTATTAGTTGTGAAAAATAGCATAGAAAAAGGGAGGGCGTCGCTCAAAGCGACGCCCTCCCTTAAAAAATCAATTAATTAATCCACAACTTCAGCACTTGTGGTGGGTGGCTTTGTTCCCATAAAATCAGCTAAAAATTTCTCAATTCCTGGAAATTGTTCTTTCAAAGCGGCGGCTCCTTCCGTTTTTAATTTCTCAAAATATTCGGGAGCTTTATCGATTGCTCCTTCGGCTTCCGTTTTTAAATTTGAAGCTTTTTCTTTCAAATCATTTAAGGTTTTCTCCCCTTCTTCGGTTTGGAGATATTTGTTCAAGGCAACGCCTGCGGCGGCTCCAAGAATAAAGGTTGCGAGATGTTTTGCGTTTACTGACATAGTCTATTTGTTTAAAAATTACACTATAAAAGTACAGCTTTTTCAGTAATTTTTTCAATAATTTTCACGGCATGAATTCTTGAATTTTCGATGAATAAAGCGTGCGTATTCATGCCTCCACAAATCACGCCTGCTACATATACATTGGGCAAATTTGTCTCGTGCGTATCATCATTATACATCGGTTTCATGGTTTCGTCGGCCGATAGCGTAATGCCAATTTTACGAAGAAAATCCAAATTTGGTTGATAGCCGGTCATGGCAATTAAGTTATCATTTTCAATCGTAACCATACCTTCTGCTGTTTTTATATCTATCTCATTCTCCCGTATTTCTGCCACTTCCGAATTGAAATAAGCCTTAATTGAACCTTCTTTAATTCGGTTTTCAATGTCTGGTTTTACCCAATATTTTACTCGTTCTCCAATCGCTTTATCACGGATTATCATCGTGACATCCGCCCCTTTTCGCCACGTTTCGAGAGCAGCATCTACGGCTGAATTACTGGCTCCAATCACGGCTACTTTTTGCAAAGCATAGAAGTGAGGTTCGTCGTAATAATGGGTTACTTTTGGTAGGTTTTCGCCTTCCACATTCATCAAATAAGGAATATCATAAAAGCCTGTGGCAATAACGATGCTCTTGGTTTGGTAGCTACGTTTTTTCGTCATAACTAGGTAGCCCCCACGCCCCCCGATAGAGGAACTTTCGAGTTCGATTTCAGCACCCTCATCGGAGGCGTTGGGAGCTACATTTACCACTTCTTCAAATAATTTTACGTTCAATTTCCGATGAAATGCCACTCTGCGGTAATACTCTAAAGCTTCCGAACGAGTAGGTTTTGCATTGTTTGAAACAAAGGGAACATCATCTAATTCCAAGCGGTCGGAGGTGCTAAAAAAGGTCATGTTGGCCGGATAATTATAGATTGAATTAACCAAACAGCCCTTTTCTAGGACTGCATAATTAAGTCCCGCTTTTTGCGCCTCGAGTCCACAAGCCAAGCCAATTGGTCCGCCACCGATGATAATTAAGTCGTAATATCTTCGATTTTCGATGTTTGTCATTCGATGTTTGGAGTAAGTTGTTTAAATTTACAACAATGTAAAAAGCCTATCAGTTTCAACAACCAACAGGCTTTATGATTTGTTTTTCTAAGCGTCCATTGACCTAGTTAAGATTTCCAAGCAATCATCGAAAAACGAATCAGGAACATCGAAAACTATTCACTTTTCACCGAACTCGCTCCCGACACATCCGATTTTACCGAAGGCTGTCCACGATAACGCAACGATGAGGCGCCACTTGCCTCAACACTCAACGTTTTTGAAGCATTTACTTTCACCGAACTTGCGCCTGAAATATCGGCATCCACATCTTTAGCCAAGAAATTATAGCAATTTACATTACTTGCCCCTGACACATCAAAATTCATTTTTGTGGCGTTTCCGTTCATTTTGATGGATGAAGCTCCCGAACAATCTAATTTTACTTTATCCGCTTTTACGTAAACTTCTGAATTAGCCGCTCCCGAAAATTTCAAGGTCAATTCTTCTAAATCGTTGAAACCCGAAATTTTTGATTTTGTTGCTCCCGAAAAATCGACCATTTTCAACGTTGGCATCACAATATTGAAATAGACTTTTTTACGATTACTATTCCATTTCCAGCCTTTGCTATCACGATATTTGGCAATTAATGTTCCGTTACTGATACTTACCGTTAGATCTTCTAAATCTTCCGAGCGTTCTGCATCAACCGAAACTTTGTAAGTTGAGCCTTGCGTAACATCAATTTGAAAAGCACTCGACATCTCTAATTTGTCAAAGCCTTTTAATGGATAATCTTTTTTGTTTTGGGCCATTAATAAATTCGTTGCTATTACCAAGCCGGTCATTACGATGAGGTTGCGGAGGAGAGTTTTAGTTTTCATGATATTTTTGTTTGTTTAGCTATGAGATGCAAGTTTATAAAGAAAAGTTGCATTTTGTTTAGAAAATTAATTAAAATGCGCAGAGGTAAAA
>JBBAKZ010000450.1:0-2587 GCA_040403275.1 Arcicella sp.
AAAGAACCACGGATTTTTTAAATACACCGTTTCATATCGTAAAGATTCTGCTTTTTATAATCGAAGAGGAATAAATGTAACGTATTTAATTGATGAAGGTACGGCATATCCGTTCAAACAAGTAGATTCGGTAGTGGTTTTGGATGGAACTATTAGAGAAATTTTAAGAGCAAATAAACAGGATAGTTTTTTAAAAGTTGGAGAACGATTGGAGTTAGAAAAATTGAATGACGAGAAGAATCGAATTGAGCAATTATTGAAAAATAATGGCTACTATAATTTTACAAAGGAAAATATTAGTATCCGAATTAATGATATTGATACGGCAAATATCAAAGGAATTGAGGCCATTACTTACATTCCTAATCCTTCAAGACCTCCGCAAAATGAAAATTATAACAAGGCGTATCCCATCAATAAAGTTACCTTTATTTCGGATGCCTCATTGTCTTTTATTACCAAACCGAAAGTAGATACTATTTTTTACAAGGACATTCAATACATTTTCGTCAATAAACAGTTCTCAACCAGACTGTTAGACTCAAAAATTGATGTTCGTCCCAATGATTTATATAAACTCAATAATCGACTCCAAACCGAAAAAAATCTCTATGGGCTTGACCAATTTCAATTCACTCGAATCAATTTTGATACCACTCGTGGACTTTTGGATGCTACCATTTATTCAAAACCGATGGATAAATATCAGTTCACAGCAGAAACTGGCGGAAGTCTTTTTCAATCCGTTTTTGGGCCGTTTTTTACCACTACGTTAAAAATTCGTAACATCGGAGGCAGTGCGAGTTCCTTAGAAAACAATATCAGGTTTGGATATGAGGCACAAACGGGCTTTTTTAATACGGGTTCAGTGAGTAGAAATTTGGAATTAGCGTTGAATAGCTCATTGATTATCCCTAAAATTTTAGCGCCTAATTTTATCGCCCAACGACTCAATGCTTTTACGCCCCAAACTCGCTTAGGCATTGGAGTTCAATACACTGACCGTCAAGAGTATAGTCGGCTAAATTTCAAAATTAATGGTTCTTATTTGTGGCGACCAAGTCCAAAACAATTTTGGCAAGTTTCTTTAGTCGATTTGAATTTAATTTTTACCAGTAATCAAACCCCCGCATTCATTGATTATCTAAAAAGATTAAGTAATGTTGGTAATAATTTAGGGCAGAGTTTTAATAAATCTTTCGTTTCAACTATCAATGCCTCCTACACTTACACTGATGACCCCTACGGACAAATCAAGCGAGGGAAATATTTTAGAATGTTGGTAGAATCGGGCGGAACAACGTTAAATTTCTTTCCAAAAGGGCGAATTGGCTTTTTTTCAAGCCTATTTGACAGTTTGCAATTTTTTAAATTTATCAGAGTAAATGCCGATTTTAGGAAATATGTTGGCGTTGGTTATACCAAAAAATCAAGTTTTGCCTATAAAATCAACGCAGGATTTGCGTATTCTTATGGAAACGAACGAAACTTACCTTACGAAAAAAACTTCTTTGTGGGCGGCCCCAGTAGCATCCGTGCGTGGCGACCAAGAACGTTGGGACCAGGTTCAGATTCTACCTCGCAGAGTTTGGATAAACCCGGCAGTATTATCTTAGAAACAAGTGCTGAATATCGATTTAAGATTTTACGTTTTTCCGGAGATTATAATTTGAACGGTGCTTTTTTCGTGGATGCGGGCAACGTATGGCGTTTTCAAGGGCAAAATACCGAAGGAATAACAGGAAGTGATTTCCGTTTTGATAGATTTTATAAAGAAATTGCGGTAGGAACGGGCTTCGGACTCAGGATTGATTTATCCTTTTTTGTAATTCGTTTTGACGGAGCCGTAAAAGTAATTGACCCATCGCAGCATGAAGGAAATCGTTGGGTTTTATTTAAGAATAGAGAAAATTTCAAAGGAGATATTAAAAATAATGGAAATCCGATCGTCGTTAATTTTGGGATTGGATACCCTTTCTAATTACTTGGATACTTTACCTATTAGCCTTGTTTTACCCTTTTCGTTTTTGGTTGTTGGTTAACTACTCGAAGAATTATTTTAGAATCCTATGCCAATTAATTAAAATAGCCTTTAATTGGCATTTTCTTCCAATTTTAGTAGATATTTATCCCCAAATCTGCCCAAAACAATTAATAATAAAGCTGAAACTGGTCGAAGGAACGCTACTACGACCAGTCCCTGATTGGCCTTATTTTGTTTTGAAATACAATTCAAATTAATTTTTTCTTACAGATTCCAATAACTTTCAAAAAAACCTGCCATTCTGTCATATTTATTCGTAAATTTGCTCAATAATTTACGATTTTACAAAACTATGAGAGACTTAGCCATACTTACAGAAACAGACAAAGAAGCCTTAGAATTGCCCCGCACCAGCGCAGAGGAAAATAATACAACGGGCAAAAGAAAATTATACATTGAAAGTTACGGTTGTCAGATGAATTTCTCCGATTCTGAGATAGTTACTTCCATTCTGCAAGAAGGTGGATATGCCACCACGGCCAATTTTGAAAACGCTGATGTTATCTTCTTGAAGACTTGTGCTATCCGTGATAACTCCGAACA
>JBBAKZ010000451.1:0-2583 GCA_040403275.1 Arcicella sp.
CATCAACTCGGGAGATTGTGTGATGGATGCTCATCGCCGAAAACATGAAAATGTACAAAAGCAATGGAAACTCTTTAACGAAGTGCTGAAAGAAACGAATTCTCTCCCCATTTTTCACAATGTCGGCAACCACGATATTTGCTGTGAAGGGGATGCGGGAAGTAATTTTGAAGATGGGAAAAAATGGGCAATGGATGAAATGGGTATGGATAAGCGTTTTTATAGTTTTGATAAAAAAGACTGGCACTTCGTCATGTTGGATAGCGTTCAGAAAAAGCAAGATGGAGGTTGGTACACTGCCAATTTAGATGATGAACAGCGAGATTGGTTTCGTCAGGATTTAGCAGAAGTTGTTGATAATAAACCCACTATGGTTATTTCTCACATTCCAATTCTGTCAGCCTGTGTATTTTTTGATGGCAATAATATGAAGGAAAAAGAAGGCCGTTGGGAAGTGCCAGGTAGTTGGATGCACACCGACGCCAAACAAATTTCAGAACTTTTTAATCACCATAAAAACGTAAAATTAGCGGTTTCAGGTCATATTCATTTGAGCGATAGAGTGGATTATAATGGTGTTTCGTATTGTTGTAATGGCGCTGTTTCTGGTCGTTGGTGGTTCGGGAAATATCAACATACCGAGGCTGGCTATGCAATTATTGATTTATACGATGATGGCAGTTTCACCAATACTTATGTTAGTTACTAAACGAATTTTCATTGAATGTGTAAAAAAAACAGGGGATTCCCTGTTTTTTTTACTTAAATATATCCTCTATTCGCTTTCGGCTATAACCCGCTCCTGTGGTCATTCCTTTTCCAGCTATACCCGTAGAAATATAAATTTTATTACCAATTTCATGCTCGAAAACACCTCCATCAACTGCTTGTGCATAATAACCCGCCCAATAATTTTGAATTTTCCAATCGGGTAAATTAAGAATTCGTGTGGCTTCCTTCAAAATTAATTCATTTATTTCCATATTTATGCCAATTGGAAGTTGGGCATTTTCATCCACATCCGCATATTCATGCGAATCGCCAATGATTATTGAACCATCGACTGCTTGCTTGAATAATAGATGAATGCCCCATTGTTGGTAAGGTTTCTGCCATTTGGGTGTCATGAGATTTTTGTACGAAGCGCAAGATTTAAAACTATCATATCTCCGAATCGAAAGCCCCGAAAGAATATTGCCATTTAACTTTATTTCGGGCAAAGGGACCGTCTGCATCATGTTCAATTTACAGATTTTCATTTGGCTTTGTCGGAATATTTCGGGAAAGAGCGTTTTAAATTCATATCCACTACAAATGGCCACTTTTTCAGCGTAAAATAGTTGATTATCCGCCGTCTGCACTTTGGCTATTCCTTTTTCAATCTCACAATTTTTAACGACTGTATTATTCAAAAATTCAAGTCCAAAATCTTGAATTAAGAACTTTCTAACTCGATGTACCATTGTTTTGGGCTCCACGGAAATCTCTTGCGAAAAAAATAATCCTCCTTTATAATAATCAGTATTGAGGTTTGGGAAACGCTCGTAACATGATTTACGATTGAGTAAAGTAGAGGGATAATTGTGTAATTTAAACAAAGCACGGGTTTCTTCCAAAAGTGTCATTTCTTGGTCGTCAGAAGCCAAATAATAGGTACCATTTTGGCGAACTGTAATATCAAATTTGGATTGAATATTCTTGTAAATTCCCAAAGATTCACGTCCGTAATCAAACCAATTTTCGAGTGCTTGCCCTGAAGGCACAATCTGACCAAAGTTACGAACGGTTGCTTCCATAGGTTCTGAATCTTTCTCAATCATCAACACCGATTTACCCTTCAGCAAAGCGTGATACGCATGGAAAGTGCCTAAATTTCCAGCTCCTACCACGATTAAATCATATTTTTTCATACATCAATTTGTGGTCAGTATTTTTTATATATTGTTTTAATTCAGATAAATTACTCAACAATCCATCGTTTCTGTGAATGGCTAATTGCGAGCGTGCGTGAGTGCCATTCGTTACGCCCAATGACATTCGGCAACCAGCTCTCAAACCAGATTTTAAATCGGATGGCGTATCACCAATATTAATTACTCTTGCACTATCAGTTACATTCAGCAATTTCATGGCTTTCTGAATCATGAACGGTTCTGGACGACCTTTTGAAACTTCATCAGACGCAATAGAAGCCTGAATTAGGGTACTTTTATTACCAATAAATTGCGCATCAAGCCCTTCCAGCCATCCTAATTTATCCAAAATAATATTGGCAACTTTTCGATAAAATCCCGTGGTGAGTGCTATTTGTATATTTTTTTCTTTTAAAAATTCAAAGATTTCTAAACAACCTTCTGTTGGAAAAGTATCATTTGTCTGGTAGTGATTTTCTAATATTCCACAAAAAATCTGATAAGAATTATTAACTAATTCATATAAATCAGGATGTTCTTGTCCAATCATTTCTTTCCAAAGCAATTCGAAAACGTATATTTTAGAATAACCTTGCAATGCCAAGACACGTTCGGGGGTAACGCTCAAACCTGTGTGAGATGCAGCATCCATAAAACACATTTCAACTTC
>JBBAKZ010000452.1:0-2582 GCA_040403275.1 Arcicella sp.
TCTCAAAAACAGTAATTTAATTCTAATTTACAAAGGTCAAACCAAATAAAATTGTTAGAAGCACAAATTTATAAGCAATCGAAATTATACATTTTGTTATAAATAATAGTAAAAAAATGGTAATTTTGATGTCTAAATTAATCAGATATTTCATTTTTTTTCCTAAAAAACTAATTAAAACACATTGACCCCATGCAACAACAAGGATTACAGACTTTTGACTATTTAGTATTTCTCTTCTATTTTATCCTCGTTTCAAGCTATGGTTATTGGATTTACAATAAGAAAAAAACAAAAGAAACGAACACCCAAGATTTCTTTTTAGCGGAAGGTTCGCTTACTTGGTGGGCAATTGGTGCTTCACTTATTGCCTCAAATATCTCGGCCGAACAAATGATTGGCATGTCGGGAAATGGTTTCTCAATGGGTCTCGGAATTTCTACGTACGAATGGATGGCCGCCGCTACTTTATTGGTAGTCGCTATATTTTTCATGCCCATATATTTGAAAAATAAAATCTCAACCATGCCACAATTTTTGAGTCAGCGCTATAATAAAACGGTAAGTTTAATTATGGCAATTTTCTGGCTCATTCTTTATATCACGGTAAATTTAACCGCTATTTTATACTTAGGGGCTTTGGCGGTTTCCGAAATTTCGGGCATTTCATTTTATACTTGTATGATATTATTAGCAGTTTTTGCGGTAATAATCACCATTGGAGGAATGAAAGTCATTGGTTTTACCGATGTTATCCAAGTATTTTTCTTGGTAATTGGTGGTTTATCGGCTACTTATTTGGCCTTAACACTGGTTTCTGGAACGGATGGATTAAGCGGTTTGGTCGACGGTTTCAAGATGATGACCCAAAACCACGACGACCATTTCCACATGATTTATAAAGACAGCGCTGATGCTCATGCGCATTCAAACTATATGTCATTACCGGGTCTCACGGTTTTATTTGGTGGGATGTGGATTGTGAATTTGAACTATTGGGGTTGTAATCAATACATCACGCAACGTGCTTTGGGAGCAGATTTAGATACTGCTCGTAAAGGATTATTATTTGCCGCTTTTTTAAAAATTTTGATGCCGGTTATCGTTACTTTACCCGGTATTGCGGCTTATGCTTTATATCAAAAAGGAATGTTTCAAAAAGAAATGTTGGATGCAACGGGTGTTTTCAACCAAGATAGAGCCTATCCTGTCTTATTAAATTTATTACCTGCGGGTTTGAAAGGTTTATCTTTTGCTGCACTTACCGCTGCGGTAGTTGCTTCCTTAGCGGGAAAAGCCAATAGTATTTCAACGATTTTTACCCTTGATGTTTTCAGACCTTATTTTGCCAAAGATATGTCTGAAAAGCAATTGGTTTGGGTTGGAAGAATTGTGATTGTAGTGGCCATGGTTTTAGCAATCGTTGTTTCTCCTTTCATGGGAATTGATGAAAAAGGCGGTTTTCAATTCATTCAAGAAATGACCGGACTTCTTTCCCCAGGAATTTTTGCGGCATTTATCATGGGTTTCTTCTGGAAAAAAACAAATTCAGCGGGCGCATTTTTTGCGATTGTTGGAGGTTTTTTAATTGCTATTTCAATGCACAAAAATTGGCTTCCCGGCACAGATTGGACTCAAGTTCCATTCCTCGACCGCATGGGATGGGTTTTTGTCATTTGTGTTTCGGTCATGTTTGTGTTAAGTCTTGTTTTACCTGATGAGAAGAAAGGCTTGGAGATTGATGCGTCAATGTTCAAAACCACCCGAGGATTTGCCATTGGTGCTACCATTGTGATGGTTACCTTAATTAGTTTATACGCATATTTCTGGTAAAAATATTTACTAATTATATTTCAAAGGACGACATGGCTTAAACTCATGCCGTCCTTTTTTTATAATGACTTCCAAATACATTTTTTTACACTTTCTAAAATCCATAACTTTGCGATTGAAACCATTCCTCCTCAGCTATATGCGTAAATTTTATTGCTTATTCCTCTTGCTTTTTTCTTACAAAACCATTGCCCAAGATATATTTTTACCCGATTCTATCAAGAAAAACGTTGCCGCAACACCCATCAATATATTCCTAAAGGTCGATGGAAAATTAGACGAAGCCGTTTGGAATCAAGCCAAAGAAATTACCGATTTTGTTCAAGTCGAACCCAACCAAAAATATCCTGCCAATCAGAAAACCATTTTTAAATTGTTGTATAATTCTGATTATCTGTACATTGCGGCAATCATGTATGAACCCGATGGTAAAAAAGCTTTACGAGTACCAAACCTGCAAAGAGATTTTGATTATGGTGGGAGTGATCAAGTTGGGGTAAGCATTGATGGTTTCAACGATGAGCGAAATGCCATGATTTTCATGGCGAATCCTTATGGTTCGCAACGAGATTTGCTAACATTTGATGACCAAATTTTTGATACCGATTGGGATGGACTTTGGCGTGTGCGTACCACTCGCACCGATACAGCTTGGGTAGCTGAGTTTGCCATTCCGTGGAAAACCTTGCGTTATCAACACACGCAAGAAACGCAAACTTGGAGTATGAATTTCTTCAGACTGCGTCGTA
>JBBAKZ010000453.1:0-2567 GCA_040403275.1 Arcicella sp.
TTGGGAGGATTTTTTTGTGATTATACAACTAATTTCAGTTCTTTCAAGTGCTATTTTTTTTCTTAAAAGCGAAAAAAAATCTTAGCTTCCAAATGCTAATTGGGGCGGTTTATCGTACATCAAAGCATTATCAACTTTGGCGATAATGTTGGCAAAATCGACTAAATTATTTACAAAATCAAGGTTGTTTACATCCAAGACCAACAATTTTCCCTCTTTATAATTGCTCGTAAATTCTTCGTAATGTTCGTTCAAATCGGCTAAATATTTTTCCGATATATTCGATTCAAAATCACGACCACGCTTTTTTATCTGGGATAATAATTTTGGCAAATCTGCCTTTAAATAGATGGTTAAATCTGGCGCTTTTACAGAATTCATCATTAAGTCAAAAATTCCTCGGTAGGTAGCATAATCGTAGGCTGACATGATACCTGATTTGAATAAATTCATTGCAAAAATATGAGCATCTTCATAAATCGTACGATCTTGAATAATTCTTCGATTGGATTTTTGAATTTGTAACACTTGTTCATACCGACTTTTTAAGAAATACATTTGCAAATGAAACGCCCAACGTGGCATATCTTCGTAAAAGGGCGGGAGGTAAGGATTGCCTTCGACAGCTTCGTACAACACTTCCCATCCAAAATGTTCCGCTAATTTTGTGGCTAAAGTCGTTTTACCCGCTCCGATATTTCCAGTAATGGCTATGTGCATTCTTTTCTAATTGTTGAATAGTGGAATGTTGATGTATTGGGTGCAAATTTCCGAAAAAAATATGGAAGAAATCAGTGTGATTTTGATTTACTTTATAATCAATTGATTAACAAGCTGTTGAAATCGATAAATTTCTTGTAAATAGTTATTCCTAAATAGTTGATTGGCAATTTTTTAAAGTTTCGTAACTTTGTGTTTGGTGAGTTTTGTGCGTTAATATATTTGCTACCTACAAAAAACTAACCGTAAATTTTAAACTCAAAACTCTGTTACTCATGTTGAAGATGAAGCCATACAGCGTAATTCTGTATTACAACTACACGCCAATCCCCGATGCGGAGGCGTATCGAGAAAGACATCATTTGTTTTGTATCGAAAATAATCTATTGGGCAGAATCATTATTGCCAAAGAAGGATTAAACGGAACCGTTTCAGGAATCACCAAAGACTGTGAGCAGTACATGACTTGGCTTGAAAACGACCCACTTTTTGCGGGTACGAATTTCGATTTCAAGGTCGAATCTCATGACTCACACACTTTTGTGAAGCTACATGTGCGTGTTAAAGAAGAAATTGTCAATTCTGATTTGGGCGTAAACCCACTTTTAAGGACAGGAAAGCACTTGGAACCCGCTGATTTCAAGGAAATGTACCATAATGACCCTGATGTAGTGTTGGTTGATATGCGTTCGAATTACGAACATCATGTCGGAAAATTTAAAGGAGCCATTACTTTTGATATGGAAAATCTACGGGAATTGCCTGATCACATACAAGAAATTGAACATTTGAAAGATAAGAAGATTATTACCTATTGCACCGGAGGCATCAAATGTGAAAAAGCATCTGCTTATTTGTTAGAACGTGGTTTTGAAAACGTTTATCAATTACACGGAGGAATTATTAAATATGGTTTGGAGCAAGGTGGCGAAGATTTTGAAGGCAAATGTTACGTATTTGATAATAGAGTTACTACGGAAGTTAGTGAAGTGAATCCTGCCGTTATCTCCACTTGCCATATTTGTAAAACTACTTCTGACTTTATGGTCAATTGTGCCAATCCTGAGTGTAATGCCCATTTAGCCATTTGCCCTAGTTGTTTGAAAGCAATGGATGGTGCTTGTTCAGAAGCCTGCAAAAATCATCCACGCAAGCGACCATACAACGCCGAAGGTTATTATTCTAAACAATCGGACAATTATTCGCCTGCCTTTGGTTTTAAAAGCCGCCAACGCACAAAGACAGTTTCGTTCTCATAAATTAACCTAATTTTCATTTTAGCATGCCATAACAGCTATTTAATTTTCTTGAATGATACTCAAACATTTTGGAAAGAAATAAAAATACAATAACGATGAAAATTACTCCAACCGACCTCATTATAAACCCCTATGGAACGATTTATCACCTAAATCTGCTTCCTGAAAATATTGCCGACACTATTATCACCGTTGGTGACCCTGACCGTGTAAAATTTGTTTCCCAATATTTTGATTCAATTGAGTTGACAGTTAACAAAAGAGAGTTTGTCACGCATACGGGCTATTTAAATGGGAAAAGATTATCGGTCATTTCGAGTGGAATTGGGACGGATAATGTGGAGATTTTAATGAATGAATTGGATGCTTTGGCAAATATTGATTTGAATACTTTGGAAGTAAAATCTGTACATAAATCTTTAAATATCATTCGTTTAGGCACTTCAGGAAGTTTGCAATTGAGTGTTCCGATTGATAGCTTTCTGATTTCTGAACGGGGAATGGGGTTTGATGCTTTGGGCTTTTTTTACGAAACAGAACCCAATGAAATGACTAAGAACGTAAAAGAGACATTTGGATTAGAATTTA
>JBBAKZ010000454.1:0-1983 GCA_040403275.1 Arcicella sp.
AAGGTATAAATTATGACTTATCAATTATGAATGGAATATTACTGAAATTAAATTCACTAGTGTAAACAATTTCATGAATTCATAAGCTAATTTTCAATTGTTATTTCGATACGTTTATCAAAAAAAAGCCCTGATTATCAGGGCTTTATAAAAATGTATTTTAAAATAAATGCCCAGTGTGAGCTTGGTAAGTAACCACATCCATCAATGAATCAAGGTCTGCCACGTTTGAAACTTTCATTTTAATCATCCAGCCTTCGCCAAAAGGGTCGGTATTCACTAATTCTGGTTGGTCATTCAAAGCAGGATTTACTTCCAAAACTTCCCCAGCAATTGGTAAAAACAAATCCGAAACAGTTTTCACGGCTTCAACCGAACCAAAGATTTCATCTTGTGCTAAAGTTTGCCCAACGGTTTCAATTTCTACATAAACGATGTCGCCTAATTCACTTTGTGCAAAATCTGTAATGCCCACTGTGGCAATATCGCCTTCTAACTTAACCCACTCGTGTTCTTTCGTGTAACGTAATTCTGCTGGAAAATTCATCTTTATGCTCTGTAAATTGTTAAATTTTATAATTTTTCTAATAATGTTGATTATGTCGCAATTTAACAAAAAGCTATGAGTTTTGAGCGTGCAAGATTGAGGTTTTTTAATTTATACAAAAAATATTTTCGGGCTTGTTGTGTTTCAAAAGAAAAAAGACCCATCCATTACTCCGATAAACTGAATCTTACTTGAATTCCGGCTTGGTCGGTTGAACGATAATATTGATTTGAAACCAATGGATTATTAAACATTCTATCATAATAAGCGGTAACCAACAACCGCTCTGAAACTTTATAACTCGCTTGAGGACGGAATTGAAATTGCGTAAATCCATTCGTAACAACCGGGCTTTCATCTAATTTACGTTGAATCGTTCTGGTATCTCGGATGGTCAATTTGGCATCAAA
Source organism: Arcicella sp. (assembly GCA_040403275.1). GTDB lineage: Bacteria > Bacteroidota > Bacteroidia > Cytophagales > Spirosomataceae > Arcicella. Next base: position 958 of record JBBAKZ010000454.1, read on the forward strand.
TTTTAAGTCATTTTTAAGCCTTACTTTTTTTCCTCCCACTTTAAACGGAATTAATACGTTCGCTCTGGTAAATCCTACTCCTAACACCAAATCCTTATTACTTAATTCGTTAACGTAACTATTCGCCAAATTTAGACCAATATTTCTGTCTTGATTGTAACTAACCTGTAAAGAAATTTTACTTTTCGTGGTGGCATTAATCCCAATTAATGGGGAGAATTTTTCTTGAAAAGTTATCACACTCATCGCATAAATTGGCACTAAATATTGATCACCATTTTGATCTCTGTAAGTTATATTATCTTGTCGAACAATTTGTCCTTTACTTAAAGTAGCCGTATTGTACATCATATTATCTAAAGTCAATAACGAAACATCTTTGTATCCCAAGGATGAAACAAAATTCCCAACACTATACGTTGAAGAATAAGCGTGTTGAATCGAAATATTAGAAAATTTACGTTTAAACCAGCCCACATTTGCTAAACCATTATAATCGACTCGCCAGTTGGGAAGGGGAATATTTACAAACGGCGAGAAGCCAACTTTATCGGGTGCTACACCACTATAAGCCGCAAAAAACGCTGGAATTAATACATCTTGAGAATTCAAGTCATACTTTCCTTCCAGTCCCTCGGCTCGATTTTTTGTATTCAATCTTTCCAGCATAATTGTTCGGTAACCTCTAAATCGATTAAAAATCACCGAATTATCATCGGGCGAATTACTATCAAAAGCGGTTAAGAACGATAAAAACGACATGCTATAATTTCCAGAACGAACAGGACTAAAATTTTGAAAACCCGTATGCAAACTGTCTTGACGATATAATTCTTGGTAATTATCTGACCTGCTCCATCTTCCTTCCAACTGAATTTTAAAATCTCTGAAAGGTTCGATGGCCGTTCTGTAAGTTAGATTTTGTGTTTTTACTTGCAGAAAAGGAACATTTAACACACTACTTTTGGTTAACCAACCATTTTCAGAGGCTCTAAATCGAATATTTGGGTCTTGACTTCCCGTAAT
>JBBAKZ010000454.1:1993-2565 GCA_040403275.1 Arcicella sp.
AATGTTAGTCAAGCCCAAAATACCGGGCGTTGGCAGGAATCCAGCTAAAGAAGTTGATTCATCAATACTGTAATTCACTTGTATTCCTCGAATTGACATTAACAAACGAGTTACACTTCTGACAAAATTGGGTTGTAGTTTAATAATATCTTCATCATCCCCCGGATTTCGAGCTACATTTTTTCGCTCAACTCTCGGCTGATTCGCTAATTTCAATGCCCGAATTCGATTATATAATGACACAAAATCTACCTTTCCGTTAATACTTCGATTACGAGTATTTTTGATAATATTTCCGAATAGATAACCTTCATCATCTTTAATTTCGTAAGAATTAGCGTAGTAAGTATAACCAAAACGGTGACTATAATCCGCTGACATCCAATCAGTTAATGGCGATTTATTCAAAGGCAAACGCCAAACGGTATTCACTTGTTGGTCAAAACCTTTAGTTCGGCCAAAACGCCTAAGATTATTATTAACCGAATCCCGTTTTAATTGCGTGTCTAATTCACCGAAAGGCTCATCAATAATGGCATTAACGGTGGCTACATAACCCACAACCACACTTT
>JBBAKZ010000455.1:0-2561 GCA_040403275.1 Arcicella sp.
ATTGATTTCAAGCATTTTTCCGCCGCTTTCAGTATGCCCAGCAAGCATTCCGCCAAGCATCACAAAATCGGCACTAGCCCCAAAGGCTTTGGCCACATCTCCGGGAGTGGCACAACCGCCATCGCTAATAATATGACCGCCAAGTCCGTGAGCGGCATCAGCACATTCAATTATTGCCGAAAGTTGCGGATAACCAACACCTGTTTTAACTCGAGTGGTACAAACCGAACCTGGACCAATGCCTACTTTTACAATATCGGCACCTTCTAAAAGCAACTCTTCTACCATTTCACCAGTAACTACATTTCCCGCAATAATTACCTTGTCGGGATATTGTTTACGCGCCTGACGCAAGAATTCAACGAAGTGTTCTGAGTAGCCATTGGCAACATCAATGCAAATAAATTTTAGTTGTGGAATATGATTGAATATTTCGGCAATCTTTTTGAAATCGTTTTTCCCTGTTCCGGTACTTACAGCAATATAATCTGAGATATCGTTTGGAGCCGATTTGATAAAATCGTTCCACTGTTGCACCGTGTGATGTTTGTGGATAGCAGTAAAGAGTTTTTCTTTGGCTAAAGCTAATGCCATTTCGAACGTCCCAACCGTATCCATATTCGCAGCCATAATGGGAACTCCTTTCCAAGTGAGTGTACTGTGCAGAAACTTAAATTCGCGTTCCAAACTCACCTGTGCTCTACTGTTTAAAGTCGAACGTTTTGGACGAATCATTACGTCCTTAAATCCCAATTTTATATCGGTTTCAATTCTCATTTTACTAAAATTCTATTGAATCAAATATAGAATTTAGTGGTGAAAATTGAATCGGTTTTCCAAAAAGTAATTAGTAATTTATCAACAGCCCTTCGACTGCGCTCAGGGTGACAAAGAGATGGTGGTTAGAAAAGTGTCCCAAAAAAAGCAAAATGCTGTCGTTAGCCCCGATGGCAGCAAACTACCTCGTAGTGCGGACAGCGGGACTGAATGTCTTATACAAAACAATTGTAGTGCTCCTTATTAAAAATCTCGAAATTATCCGTGAATGGTTTCTTTATTTCCGTAATTTGCAATGATTTGAGCTTCAAAAGCTATCCACTCACGCCAACGTTTTTCAACATCAATTCCCTTCCCATATTTTCGGGCATAAGTGATAAAAGTAGTATAATGTCCGGCTTCGCTTTCCATTAGTTCTCTATAGAATTTTGACAATTCTTCGTCCTCTATGTTTTCAGAAAGTACTTTAAAACGCTCACAACTTCGGGCTTCAATCATAGCAGAAAAAAGTAAACGTTCCACTAATCCCGAAACTCGACTACCATTGTTACTTCGTTTCATGTATTGCGCCAACTCGTTTACATAATCATCTTTGCGCTCGCGCCCGAGTTTTAATCCACGCTTTTTGATAATGTCGTGCACTTGTTCAAAATGGTCTAATTCTTCTTTGGCCAATGCCAACAAATCGGTAACCAAATCTTCATGCTCCGAGTTATTAGTAATTATGGTTATGGCATTCGTAGCTGCTTTTTGTTCACACCACGCATGATCGGTTAGAATTTCTTCAATGTTTTTTTCAACGATGTTTACCCATCTTGGGTCGGTTGGTAATTCTAAACGTAAAACTCCCATAATTAAGCGGCATAAAAATTAAAGTTCAAAAATACGGATTTTGTGATTTGATAGTAAAGATTTATTCCCAAAAATGCTATGAAATAATTTCTCCGTCTTCCATGGTTATGGTTCTGTTAGTTCTTTTGGCAAAGTCAGTATCATGCGTTACAATTAGCATGGTTTGCTTTTGTTCTACAGTCAATTTTTTAAAAATATCAAAAACCAAATCGCTATTCTTTTTATCCAAATTCCCAGTAGGTTCATCACCCATTATGATTAATGGATTATTGATTAAAGCTCTGGCTATGGCTACTCGCTGTTTTTGTCCACCACTTAATTGATGGGGCATCTTCAAGGCTTGATCTTCCATGTCTAATGTTCGTAGATGTTCCATGGCATCGTGCTCAATTTCTTTTTCTGAACGTATCCCTAATTTCATTCCGGGTAGCATAACATTTTTCAGCACGCTATATTCTGAAAGCAAGTAATGAAATTGGAACACAAAGCCTATTTTTTCATTTCTAAGTTGAGCTAATTCTTTATCCGGTTTTCCGGTAATAAGCTCTTCGTGTATGTATAATTCGCCTTCATAATCGGTATCCATAGTAGAAAGCAAATACAACAGCGTTGATTTCCCACAACCCGATTTCCCTACAATTGAAACAAATTCTCCATGATTAATACTCATGTCAATTTCTTTCAACACTTGAAATTTTATGGGATCGTAAAAGTATTTGGTTAACTTTTTGGTTTCTAAAACTTTTTCACTCATCTTACTTTCCTCTAATAATTTCAACTGGATCAATTTTGCTAGCTTTCAATGCTGGAAACAAACCTGCAATAAAAGTTGTAACCAACGCAAACGTAATTCCGATAATATAAAACATTGGATTATAATTAATCGGATAGGTAGTAATTGTTGGTAATGCCGCGGTATTAAAAGGAATATT
>JBBAKZ010000456.1:0-2560 GCA_040403275.1 Arcicella sp.
ATTTTTTGATGCAAAAGTAATGATTTTATTGATAGTTTCATCCCAAACATTCCAATCGTGTGATTCAGTTGGATAAAAATTAAACTCATTTTTATTCTGCTTGCTGTAAACATCTTTTTTCAAATTTCAGATTGGTCAACGGGTACGGTCAGGTCTTTGCCTCCAAAAAATACAATCATTGGTATGCTTCCTTGGGTAAATTGAAAAATTGGACTTGCTATAAAATATTTCTCTGGAGTCGTTGAAAATGGTTTCCTAATCAACTTTTATACATCAGCTTTTATTTCTCCATTGTACATCGTTGGGGAGGTGAGGTTGACTGGTGGCACAACTCCTGCTCCACCCACCGCCAATTTGTCGGCCAGCGGACTGTTGACATAAAGCAGGGCTAAATGGCCTCCCGCACTAATACCCACCCAAAGAAAATTGCTCGAAATATTTAAGGTTTGAGCATCGTTTTTTCGTTTAACTAACAGCGTATTAATATCTTGAATTTGCTCTGTGTAGGTAATTCCAATCGAAGAAGTGGGCCGATAATTTGTACTCACTATTGTGCAGTTAACTCGCTTATCAATAAATCTTTTTACAACGGAGTTTATGGCTGATTTGTCGCCACTCCGCCACGCTCCTTGATGGATTACTACAATTACAGGGTTTTTGGTGTTACGAGTAGAAGGCAAATACAAATCATAATTTTGAAGAATATTTTTTCCATAAGATTGGTCAACCCTTTCTTGATACGTTAGAGCAATTGCACCACGAATATTCATACCCGCCGCAGTTTCGGCAACAATTAAATTTAAGTCTCCTTCACATGAAGTTAAGAAGCATGTAATTGAAAAAAAAGTAAGTGTTTCATTGAATTATTTAGTGATATTGTAAAATATTTCAAGAAGGCAGTACAAAAAATGTTCCACTGGATAAAGTTAAAAAAACTGTGGTTTTGGGTGTATTTTATAGGCGTAAAAGAGTATATGGTACTTTTGGTCAAGTTCTGATAAAAAATTAAAATCCTGTAAACAACACTTACAGGATTAATTTAATTTAAGAAAATACATTTTCTAATTGTTCTTTCAGAGGAAAATTGGGCGTTACCAGATTTTCTTCTGGTTTATAAATATAAGGCATTGGAAAACCCCTTTGTTGGAAAGTTTCTTCACCTATATTGTTGTAACGTAACTGAACTGACCAACGAATATTTTGTGTTATATTTTCTCCCGAACGATGAATTAAAAAAGCGGAGAAAATCAATAAATCTCCTTCTTCAAATTCAGTTTGTACATATTTTTCTTCGGGAATTTCCTCTTGAATACTTCCTAAATAACCCGTCGTATCGGCTTTCATTAAACCGTCCGTATGACTTGCGGGTATAATTTGTAAAGAACCCAAGTCGGCATTACAATAGACTAAGGGAAACCACAGTACAACGCTATCAAGTGAACCTTGACCCGTTCTCCAGTCCTGATGAGCTCCTAATTTCCAATGGCTTCCACCTTTTGATAAGTGACGGCTATTGAATTGCATGGCGGGACGAACCGCAATAGTAGGAAATTCGTATCCCAAATCTTTTAAAAGGTTTACAATCTTTTTGTCTGTCCCTAAGCGGTGCATTGAAATCAAATGCTGCGTTTGTTTTCCCGTATTGACAAAAGAATTAAAATCTTTCTCAAAAAATTCAAACATCGCCAGTTCAAATTCATTGCGATTATTGATATCAACGGTTTTACCCAGTGTTCTTTTTATTTGAACTGCAAATAATTGACGTGCATCCGTGTATATTTCTCTCAAAACTTCTTTATCAAAAAAGTTTTTTAGAATTAAAAATCCGTCTTTATTAAATTGTTCTTTTGAATACATCATAACCTTATTGTTAATTTGATAGATTATTGGCAAATGTAGCCAATAGAGAATCCGGGTTGAATGATATTAATCAGGAATTAAATTGCATCTTGCCATTTAGCATAAGCAAATCCTGATGCGCCAAATCCATTCCCATTATGTAACAAGAATTTATCGCCCATATATTCATAATAGTGCGCATAATTGATCATTTCATAATCAAAATCGCCCTTATTTTCCGATTTGGCAATTCCCACTAAATTATCTTTTCGCTCCCAAGCAATCCCATCTTTTGATTCCGCATAACCCATTCTATAACTCTGGTCACGATTTGTGCGATAATCAAGGGCATTGCGATAGGAATAATACATTTTGTAAATATCACCTTCTTTAAAAACGCTTGGACGACCCACGGCATTCAAAAAATCGTCGAATGGCAAAACGACATCTCCTGTTGGTGTCCAGTTAATACCATCTTTTGATTCAGCATAACGACAATCATAAAATGGTTCCGGATAGCCATGAATGTACTCACATTTCTGTCCTGAAATATACCACATCCTCCAAATGCCATTGTCGAACATGACGGACGGTTGAGCGGCCCAAATAGGATTTTGAATGGATCTATCCATAATGGGTCCTTTGAACATTTTCTTAAACGTCAAACCTCCATCCGAGCTAACCGATAATCCCATTGAAAGTCTATAGGAATTATGCGTTC
>JBBAKZ010000457.1:0-2541 GCA_040403275.1 Arcicella sp.
TTATTTTTGGAACTTTTAGAACGTCAATTTCCAATTGATGAAAATCATCCATGTATTAGGCTGCGTTCAGCATCGGATTTTGCGAATCAGCTGAATGTTCACGTGAACCATTTGAATAGAGCGGTAAAAGAAACAACGCTTAAAACCTCCACGCAACTAATTGCTGACCGTGCTCTGCAAGAAGCCAAAATAATGCTTAAACATAGCAAATGGAACGTTTCAGAAATTGCCTTTGCATTAGGTTTTACGGAGGTAACTCATTTTAATAATTTCTTCAAAAAACACCTAGAAATGAATCCAACAAAGTTTAGAAATATTTGAAATTCGTAAGTAATCTTTTGCTTCTTGTTACTTGTAAATTACACCTGCTAATAATTTTATCTCAAGAATTAAAACTTCAAAATATGAAAAAGAGAATTTTAGGAAAAAATGGTTTGGAAGTCTCCGCACTGGGACTTGGCTGCATGGGGATGAGTTTTGGCTATGGGCCTGCGGGTGAAATATGCGAAATGATAAAAGTGATTCGTGCTGCGGTTGAACAAGGAATTACTTTTTTCGATACGGCCGAAGTTTATGGGCCTTATACCAACGAATTATTATTAGGAGAAGCTCTCGAACCTTTTAAGAATGACATTATAATCGCCACCAAATTTGGCTTCAACTTTGTAGATGGAAAAATGGCTGGCTTAAATAGTAGTCCTGAAAATATCAGAAAAGTGGCGGAGGAATCAATGAAACGGCTTAAAATTGATGTTATTGACCTTTTTTATCAACATCGTGTTGACCCAAATGTGCCGATTGAAGATGTAGCAGGAACGGTGAAAGACTTAATTCAAGAAGGAAAAGTAAAACATTTTGGGCTTTCAGAAGCGGGCGCAAGTACCATCCGTAAAGCTCATGCGGTTCAGCCAATAGCTGCTTTGCAAAGCGAATATTCGCTTTGGACTCGCCAGCATGAAAAGGAAATTATTCCAACAATTGAAGAATTAGGCATCGGCTTAGTGGCTTATAGTCCACTTGGTAAAGGTTTTTTGACGGGAAAAATTGATGAAAAAACCGCTTTTGTGGAGGGTGATATACGTAATATTTTGCCGAGATATACCGAGGAAGCACGAAAAGCTAACCAAGCATTATTGGATATCATTGAGCGTTTTTCGAAAGAAAAAAATGCGACCAACGCCCAAATTGCCTTAGCTTGGGTTTTGGCTAAAAAACCTTGGATTGTTCCGATTCCGGGAACCACAAAATTAGATCGTTTGACAGAAAACAACGGAGCCGAATCAATCGAGTTTACTACGGAGGAATTACAGGAAATTGAATCAGCTTCCAGAAACATAACAATTATTGGCAATCGCTATCCTGAGGCAATGGAGAAATCGACGGGATTGTAATTTAGGCATAAAAGAATGGCCTAAAAACTGATAAATTTCAGTATTGAGGCCATTCTTTTTGGATAAAAATATCAGGGAAACTTTGGAAATTTACTAAAATCAGGTTTGCGTTTTTCAATAAAGGCATTTCTACCTTCTTTCGCTTCTTCTGATAAATAATAAAGTAAGGTTGCATTGCCAGCCAATTCTTGAATTCCAGCTTGTCCGTCTAACTCAGCGTTAAACGAAGATTTTAACAATCTGAGGGCTAAGGGGCTTTTTTGTAAAATCTTTTTGCACCATTCAATCGTTGTTTCTTCCAACTTCTCCAAAGGCACAACTTTATTGACTAAACCCATATCTAAGGCTTCTTGTGCATCGTATTGGTCACACAAAAACCAAATTTCACGGGCTTTTTTCTGTCCGACAACACGAGCCAAATAAGAAGCACCAAACCCACCATCAAACGAACCTACGTTTGGTCCAGTTTGTCCAAAACGGGCATTATCAGCCGCAATTGAAAGGTCACAAACCACGTGCAAAACGTGTCCACCACCGATAGCCCAACCAGCTACCATGGCAATTACAGGTTTTGGAATTGAACGAATTTGTTTTTGTAAATCCAATACATTTAATCTCGGAACCGTATCTTCGCCAACGTATCCACCGTGTCCACGAACCGATTGGTCACCACCCGAACAAAAGGCTTTGCCACCTTCGCCAGTCAATACGATTACGCCAATATTTTCAGTATCACGACAAATATTCATGGCATCAATCATTTCCATTACGGTCAATGGCGTAAAAGCATTGTGGACTTGCGGACGATTGATTGATATTTTGGCGATTCCTTCGTGAAAGGTAAATAAAATTTCTTTGTACTCTTTAATGGTTTCCCACATATTCTGTTAAGTTTTGCACTTTAAACTCTGAGCAACGAGCTTAAAGCAATGGCTATTATTATGTTATTTTTTACTTCTAATCATTTCAAAGTTAATCATTTACTGGAGTAGAGTTACTGTTATAAGCTTCTTCGTTATATTCAACATCCCACGTGTGGTCGGCCAAAAGTAGGCATTTTGCTAAAAAACGACTATATTTAAAAGAACGACCCCATTCGTGTGGAGCGACTAACGAAAGCAAATCTTCACCCGTATCACGCTCATACATA
>JBBAKZ010000458.1:0-637 GCA_040403275.1 Arcicella sp.
TCACGATTGAAGGATACTACAAAGAAATGGACAACATTATTGCCTATAAAGAAGGAGCTTCTTCACTCATACAGGATGGTCCAGAAGGTTTAGCAGAACAAAAAGATAAGGGAATCTCATGGGATGACCAAGTTACTTCAGGAAAGGGAAATTCCTATGGAGTAGAGTTTTTATTACAACGAAAAGTAGGCAAATTTATGGGTTGGATTGGCTACACACTTTCCTACACTAAACACCAGTTTGATGAGTTGAATCTTGGTAAAGAATTTTGGGCCAAAAATGATAGGCGACATGACTTATCGGTCGTAGGCGTATACCACCTTTCGCCCCGCATAACGCTTTCTGGTACGTGGGTGTATGGCACAGGAAATGCTCTAACGCTGTCTAATACCGCTTTTTCGGGTAGTGTCCACAACCCTGGCATTTCTCCTTTCGGTATTCCTGGCAGTGGAAATGGAGGATATTTTTATAATGATTTTCGGGAATATCCTGATTATGGTGAACGAAATAATTTCAGAGCGGAGGCTTTTCACCGGATGGATGTGGGAGTTCAATTCCATAAAATTATGAAAAAAGGACACGAAAGAACTTGGGAATTTAGTATTTATAACCTCTATAATCGGAAGAATCCGTACTA
>JBBAKZ010000458.1:647-2530 GCA_040403275.1 Arcicella sp.
ACTATTCCTTTACCAATACCCCAAATAGTGACTTGAATAATCCACAAATTTCTACTTACACCCGTAGTTTAACCAGATATTCTTTATTAGGAATTATTCCAGCGGTGAGCTATAACTTTAAATTCTAAAACAAACTAAAATATGAAAAAGCTCAAATTTATACTTCTCATCTTGCCAATTCTAACGATTTTTTCGTGTACAACCCTATTGGAAGATATTAAATTACCTTATGAAGAACGCTTAGTAATTCAGTCTTTTATTTCCCCACAAGATACGCTTTTGGAAGTAAAACTATCCAAAACCAGCCCTTCCACTGGAACTTTTACTCAAGGCAATTACAATAATACTGGATGGGGAAAACCATTTAACGGTGCCGTCATCGAAATTTTGGATGGACAGAAAAAAGGCGTTTTTCAGTTCCAAACTATTACGGTTCCAGGAGCAACTGTCGGTGACCCAGCAACTGGAAATCAAGTACCATTGACTCGCAGTGGCTACTTTTTGAAAACCAAAGACTTTTCAATCGTGGCAGGACGGACTTACACGCTCACGGCAAAAGTTCCTAATTTGCCCGATGTGTCAGCAACATGTACAGTTCCAATTAGGCAGTTGATTAATGAAAAAGATTTGATAATTCTGAAAAGTAATACGATTGATTCCATCCAAAATGGTTATTCAAGTACGAATGGAGTGATTACAAACAGATATTATAATTTATCCAGAAGATTTGATGTGACGGTGAAAGATTCGCCCTCAGAAGAAAATTTTTATGCAGTGGCATATTATACCCTTGAGATTTATCAGCTTAAAGACCCAAAAGGCAACATAATAACGCAAATCAACAATAACCAACAATATTTTAGTGATTTTATCAGTGATTTAAAACAGGATGGGTTACTATTGAACTTCAAAAAAGCAAACATTCCAATTAGTTCATATTCAACTTATTCAAACTCAACAAACCCAACGCCAGTGTCTAATGTGCTTTCAATTTACGTAGCCATCACCGATAAACCTTATTATCAATACAACAAAGCATTAGGAAATTCACAAGGAATTAATAATGATGATCCATTCAGCGAAGCCATTTTGACTTATACCAATATCACCGGAGGTTTAGGTGTTTTTGCTGGATATAATATGACGAAAGTTGATATTGATTTGCTAAAGAAGTGATTTTAAGTAAAGTAAATAATTCTCAATGGTCAACTAAAAAAAATAAAGGCAGGTAGAATCTTAAACTATTCCAACGTTTATTACGTTGGAAATCAAGTATTTAGTAATCAAAAAATTACAAATGCTTTTTCACTTGAACATCGAATATTCAGCGTTGAATATTGAAAATATATTTTTATCATTTATAAAAATACAACGATCAATCTATCAAAACTTTCTCTTTCTTCTTGCCCAAAAATGGCAACCAACTATCTTCAATCGTTCCGCCAAAATCACGCAAAAACATCACGAAGGAAGGTTTATAAGGTTTTATTTTTAAGTGCATTTGAGCTTCTTCGGGCGTTAAATCTCCTTTGCGAGAATTACATCTTTTACATGCCGTTGTCAAATTATCCCACGAGGTTCGTCCGCCTCTTGATTTTGGAATTACGTGATCGAGCGTTAAATCTTCCGTTTTTCCGCAATATTGACAACTACTATTATCACGCCTAAAAATGTTTTGTCTCGATAACATTACACCTTTATAAGGCAAATAAACATAACGGTGCAAACGAATTACGGAAGGCATAGGGAAAGATTGCGAAATTGAATGCAATTGCTCAGTTGCAGATTCTGCCACCAACTCCGCTTTTTTCAAAAAGACTAATAAAAATGCTTTTGGAATAGAACAAACCGTTAAGGCACTATAATCTTGATTCAATATTAAT
>JBBAKZ010000459.1:0-211 GCA_040403275.1 Arcicella sp.
GATGGCAAAGGAACCATCATTTTGAAAGATACAAATGGTGATGGAAAGGCCGATGAATCGAAGGGTTTCGGCAATTTTGTGGGTACTGGTGTTGCCATTGGCAATGGTTATTTATACGCTTCTTCCGACTCTTCAGTGGTGCGTTATCCTATGAAAGATGGTTCTCCAGATGAATCTAAGCCAGAAACTATTGTTACAGGTTTGGAATTAT
>JBBAKZ010000459.1:221-807 GCA_040403275.1 Arcicella sp.
AATCATTTGTACGTAACCTTCGGCGCTCCATCAAATGCTTGTCAAGAAAAAAACCGCATGAAAGGCTCAAAAGGTATGGTGCCTTGCCCGATTTTGGATTGGCACGGAGGCGTTTGGCAGTTTGACGCCAATAAGAAAAATCAGAAACAAGCCGATGGTTTCAGATACGCCACGGGTATCAGAAATATTGTTGGCATTGATTGGAATAAACAACAAGGTGAACTTTATGCCATGCAACACGGACGTGATCAATTGACAACGCTTTATCCAGAAATGTATAATGCTGAGCAAAGTGCAGAATTACCTTCTGAGGAATTTTTGTTACTGAAAAAAGGTTCAGATTTTGGCTGGCCTTATTGTTACCATGACCGTTTTCAAGGCAAGAAAATCCTTGCTCCAGAATATGGAGGTGATAGTAAAAATCAAGGACTTTGCGAAGGAAAAGACAAACCAATTATGGCGTTTCCAGCACACTGGGCTCCAAATGCCTTGATGTTTTACACGGGCAATATGTTTCCTGCAAAATACAAAAATGGCGCATTCATCTGTTTTCATGGCTCTTGGAATAGAGCTCCCTTAAAACAAG
>JBBAKZ010000459.1:817-2486 GCA_040403275.1 Arcicella sp.
CCTTTCGGAAAAGACGGTAAACCATCCGGAGATTATGAAATTTTTGCTGATGGATTTTCGGGTGGACCGGAAGTAAAAAATCCAGGCGATGCCAAAGCTCGGCCAATGGGATTAGCGCAAGGAACTGACGGCTCGATTTATATTACAGATTCGGTAAAAGGAAAAGTTTGGCGAGTTATTCATCAGTAAACTAGCACGATTCTCCAGAAACGTAAATTACGCTAATTCTCAGTTCTAGAGAACCGGGATACAATCCATGAAATATATCCTAAGTTTATCATTGCTCACTTTCTTAATGAGTTCGGCAATGATTCAAAAAAATACAGTTACAAAATCTCAACTTTCTAATTATCAGCCCGATTCGGGCAAGATTATTTACGAAACCTACTGTTTGGCGTGCCATCAGGAAGACGGAAGTGGCGTGCCAAGTATGAATCCACCTTTGATAAAAACGGACTGGGTTTTGGGTGATTCTACTCGACTGATTAATGTTATTTTGAAAGGATTAAAAGATACTGAAATTAATGGAGATAGTTATTCCAACGAAATGCCATCCCACGATTTCCTTACGGATTACCAAATTGCTGAAGTATTAACTTACGTACGCAAAAATTTTGGAAATCAAGCGAGTGCAATTAGCTCACAAGCGGTAAAAAAACAGAGAGAAAGAAAATAGTTATCTTTGTTAAAATGAGTTAAGAAAGCCTTTCCATTGATTTGGACAGGCTTTTTTTTTAATTCATCCCAAAAATCACCATGAAAAAGTCACAAATCCAATATTTAGTCGGAGTATTATTAGTTGTTATTGGTTCAATTTGTTTTGCTGGCAAAGCCGTTTTGGTGAAATACAATTACCTGCATTATCACGTAGATACGGTTTCACTATTGGCTTTGAGAATGCTATTTTCTGCTCCTTTTTATCTCATTATTCTCTATTTTCAGAATAGAAAACAAAGCGAAGTGCCAAAATTAACGGGCAAACAATGGGTGTGGATGTTGTTCATCGGTTTGGTCGGCTATTACTTAGCCGCCTTTTTCGATTTTTGGGGTTTAAACTACATTACCGCCAGCGTTGAAAGGCTAATTTTGTTTATTTATCCAACTATGGTCGTAATTTTATCCGCTATTTTTCTCAAAAAACCGATTCATAAAATCCAATATCTCGCCCTTATCATTACATACATGGGCGTTGCCTTCGCCTTCGTGCCAGATTTGCGGGTGGGGATGCAAAAAGACCTCATTTTTGGTTCAATTTTGATATTTTTGAGTGCTTTAACTTACGCCATTTATTTAATTGGTTCGGGCGAAATGATTCCTAAAGTGGGTGCTTTACGGTTTACTTGTTACGCCATGTTGATTTCAACCGCCATGATAATCATTCATTATTCAATCTCGGTGGGTGGAAATCTATTGGGTTATCAATCAGCCGTTTATTGGCTTTCAATCGGAATGGCGGTTTTCACAACGGTCATTCCATCGTTTATGATTTCGGAAGGAATTAAGCGAATTGGCTCCGGAAATACCTCCATTATTGCCAGCATTGGCCCAATTGCTACCATAATTATGGCCAATATTTTCTTAAATGAAATCATAAATTCATGGCAAATTGTTGGAACATTTATTGTTTTGGGCGGTGTTTTGATGATTTCTTGGAAAGGGAAAAAGTAAA
>JBBAKZ010000460.1:0-2464 GCA_040403275.1 Arcicella sp.
GGATTAGTTGAACAGTATTTTAATAAATACTCAGATTATCAGGATAATGCTTTTACGGCTTTGAATACGGCTTTTGCAAAGAATGGAATATTTGTCCATGTTCCTGATAATAAGGTAGTTGAACAGCCAATTATTTTGCGTTTTATCAGTGATGCACGTACGCTGAATGTGGCTTCACAACCAAGAAATCTTATTGTAGTCGGTAAACGTTCTGAGGTTCAAATTGCTGAAGCGTATCGTTCTTTGGGCGAAAATGCCGCATTTACTAACGCCGTTACAGAATTTATCGTGGGCGAAGAAGCTAATGTACATTACTATAAAGTTCAGAACGAATCGGATAAATCTTATCACATCGGAACAACTTCCGTTTTGCAAGCGGATAAGTCAGTCTTTACGGCTAATACAGTTACGGCCAATGGTGGATTTGTTCGTAATAATCTGAATATTAAAATAGATGGAGAATACGCCGAAGCTAACATGTATGGTTTGTATATTCCAAATGAAAAACAACACATTGATAATCATACCGCCGTTGACCACGCAAAACCTAATTCAAATTCAAACGAATTGTATAAAGGAATTTTGAAAGGAAAATCAACGGGCGTTTTTAATGGTAAGATTTTCGTTAGACAAGATGCTCAAAAGACGAATGCATTTCAGTCTTGTAAAAACGTTTTATTATCCGAAGATGCTTCAATGAATACGAAGCCTCAGTTAGAAATTTGGGCGGATGATGTTAAATGTTCACACGGTACAACCACGGGGCAATTGAACGACGATGCACTTTTCTATATGCAAGCCCGGGGAATTTCAAAAGATACCGCTAAAGCATTTTTAACTCTAGCTTTTGCCCAAGATGTAATTGATAAATTTGAAATTGTAGCGATTAAAGAATATTTGCAGACTTTGATTGAGGAAAAGATTTATCAACTTTGAAATGAAAAGACGATGTTTCCCAAACTACTTAAGGTAAAAGGACTGGATAATTATTGTCTTGCCTTAAAATACGAAGACGGTTCAGAAGGCATTGCAGATATTTCATATCTTGCCCACAAAGATATTTTTAAAGAATGGGATAGAAATGATCTTTTCAAAAAAATATATATCGATCAAGAATCAAATGCTGTGGCTTGGAATGAAGATTTAGATATTTGCCCTAATGCCTTATATTTGAAATTATTGGGTATGACCTTTCGAGATTGGAAGCAAAAAGAACAGTATGCCACAAATTAGCCGTTTCTTCGGAATAATCATTTTTATGTATTTCGATGATCATAATCCTCCTCATTTTCATGCACATTATGGAGATTTTAAGGCAGTTTTGCAATTAATGATTTCGCACTATTAGAGGGAAAATTGCCTGCAAAAAAATGGAATTAGTAGTGGAATGGGCAGTTTTACATCAAGAGGATTTGATTGAAAACTGGAAGTTGATGGAAGAAAGTAAACCTATGTTAAAAATTGACCCTTTACAATAATGCAACTAACAGAGACACTAGATATACAAGCAATCAGAGCTGATTTTCCAATCCTTAATCAAGAAATTAATGGACGGAAATTAGTATATTTTGATAACGCTGCGACTACCCAAAAACCTACCTCGGTTATCGAAACCATTACGCATTATTACAATTTCGATAATGCCAATATTCATAGAGGAATTCATACCTTGGCAGAACGTGCAACCCGTGATTTTGAAGCTTCTCGTGAAGCAATTCGTGCATTTTTGGGAGCATCTTCGATTGAAGAAATTATTTTTACTTCAGGAACTACGCAAGGGATTAATTTAGTAGCCAGCACTTTCGGAAGAAAATTTATCAAAGAAGGAGATGAAATTATCATTTCTGGAATGGAGCACCACTCTAATATCGTGCCTTGGCAAATGCTTTGCGACGAACAAAGAATTATATTGAAAGTAATTCCTGTGACGGATTTGGGCGAATTGGTTATGGAAGCCTACCAAAATATGCTTTCTGAAAAAGTTAAATTAGTCTCGGTAAATCACGTTTCAAATTCATTGGGAACCATCAATCCGGTGAAGGAAATCATTGATTTAGCGCACAGTGTCGGAGCAAAAGTTTTGATTGATGGCGCTCAGGCAACTTCCCACCTAAACATTGATGTTCAAGCACTCGATGCTGATTTTTATGTATTTTCGGCGCATAAAATCTATGGTCCCACGGGCATTGGTGTTTTATACGGCAAAAAAGATATTTTAAACGCCATGCCACCGTATATGGGCGGAGGCGAGATGATAAAAGACGTAACTTTTGAGAAAACTACTTACAACGAATTGCCTTATAAATTTGAAGCGGGAACACCAAATATTGCGGATGTTGTAGCTTTGAAATCTGCGTTAGACTACATTGCTTTTCACGGAAAAGAGAATATTGCGACCCACGAAGATATACTTTTGCAATACGCAACAGAGCAATTATTAGCGATTGAAGGTTTGAAAATTATC
>JBBAKZ010000461.1:0-1448 GCA_040403275.1 Arcicella sp.
TTCAAGCGCTATTACTCCAAAGGTGTGAATGATGTAATTCTTTTTTGTTTTTGTGTAATACTCGGCAAAGTAAAACAGACAAACTTTACATTTTCAAAATTATGCTAAACCTAATTCCAAAATGCCTCACATTGCCATTATTTCTGCCAGTATCAGACCCGACCGTAAAAGTCATCGTGTTGCTTTATATTTTGAAAAATATTTGGCCGATAATGATTTAGCATCAACTGAAATTATCGATTTAAGAACATATCATTTTCCGCTTTTCGATGAGAAGTTGAAGCAACAGAAAAATCCTGATCCTCAAACGCTTGATTATGCCAAGAAAATAGATTCGGCTCATGGGCTTATTATTGTCACACCCGAATATAATGGTGGAATGCCTGCCAGTTTGAAAAATGCAATCGACGTATTGTATGAGGAATGGCGACATAAACCAACGGGCATTGTAACCGTATCCGATGGACCATTTGCGGGAAACCAAGCATTAATTGCCTTGCAATTTACGCTCTGGAAAATGAAGGCTTGGACGATTACGGAGATGTTTTCTGTACCAAAAGTGGATGAAAATTACGATGAAAAAGGTATTCCGAAAGATAAATTAGCCACGGATAAATTAGCCAAAGTTTTTATCAAAGAATTATTGTGGTGTATGAAAGCCGATATTTTGGATTTGTAAGAAAAATTAATGGATAAAATAGCATGGAACCAACCTCTAAAAAATCAGAAATTACCGCTAAGAAAAAGTTTTTAATCTCAAAAGGAGTGGACGGTTTTTTTGAGGATTTGTACGATTTATACACTTTTATCATCCGATTTTTTAAAGAATCATTCTCCGCTCCCTTTGAATGGAAAGAAATCATAAATCAGTGTTATCAAGTTGGTTATAAAACATTGCTATTGGTCTCAGTAACGGGTTTTATCACTGGAACCGTTTTTACCAAACAATCTCGTCCATCTTTGTCAGCCTTTGGTGCAGCTTCTTGGTTACCTTCTCTGGTTTCAATTGCCATTATCAAAACAATGGCACCGCTCATCACCGCCTTGATTGCAGCAGGAAAAGTAGGTTCAAATATAGGGGCAGAATTAGGTTCGATGAAAGTTACCGAACAGATTGACGCCATGGAGGTATCCGCCACAAATCCTTTTAAGTTTTTAGTCGTCAGTAGAATTTTAGCCATCACTTTTATGATGCCTATTTTGGTTTTATATACGGGTTTGGTTGGAATGATGGGGGCATATTTAAACGTACACTCAAATGAGTTGACCAGTTTTACGAGTTTTTTTATTAGTGCTTTTAAATCCATCGAATTTAAGGACATATTTTCATCCCTTTTTAAGGCACTTTGTTATGGTTTTACGATTGGAGTAGCAGGTTGTTATCAAGGTTTTTACGCACAAAATGGTACGCAAGGCGTTGGAAGAGCGGCGAACCTTGCTGTGGTGTT
>JBBAKZ010000461.1:1458-2451 GCA_040403275.1 Arcicella sp.
ATGTTTCTGATTTTTGTGGAGGAATTATTAATTGTTCAAGTACTCAATAATTTTAAGTAAATAGAATAGCTTTTAGCTGTTGGCTTTTGGCAATTTAATTGGTTATGAGTCATTGAAGTTTAAGCAAATTGCTAATTGCTAAAAGCAAATAGCTAATAAAACCAGTATTTAATGGAGAAAGAAGAAGTACAAATTGACAATCAAGAAATAGTAATTTCTGTTAAAGAATTGAAAAAGTCCTTTGGGCCACTCAATGTACTTGATGGTGTTCATCTTGATGTAAAAAGAGGAGAAAATATTGCTGTTTTGGGGCGCTCTGGAAGTGGAAAATCAGTTTTGATCAAAATTATTTCTGGACTTCTAAAGCCTAACAGTGGATTAGTAAAAGTGCTTGGTCAAGAAGTTGATAAATTAGATGATAAAGAATTACAAGCCTTGCGACTCAAAATCGGTTTTTCTTTTCAAAGTAGTGCTTTATACGATAGCATGAGCGTACGGGAAAATCTTAAATTTCCTTTGGTGAGAAATAAACGAGAATTAAACAACAAGGAAGTAAACGAGGCTATCGAATTGGTGCTTAACGACGTTGGGTTGCCGCAAACTATCAATCAAATGCCTTCTGAATTATCGGGAGGTCAGAAAAAACGGATTGGTATTGCCCGAACGTTAATTCTGAAACCAGAAATTATGCTGTATGATGAACCTACGGCTGGCCTTGACCCAATCACTTGTATTGAGTTGAATAACTTGATTTTGAAAGTTCAACAAGAATATAAAACCAGTTCAATTATCATTACCCACGACCTCACCTGTGCGAAAATAACGGGGAACAAAGTGGCAGTGCTTAATGAAGGGAAATTTCTAAAAATCGGTAGTTTTGACGAAGTTTTTAGTTCAGATGATGCCTATGTTAAGGCTTTTTACGATTATAATTTTACCGAAAATGATACAATAAATGAAACGATAAGTACCAATAAATAAGAATAAGAAATG
>JBBAKZ010000462.1:0-2448 GCA_040403275.1 Arcicella sp.
GTTGCCATATCCTGCTGAAATTTAAAAAATGTTTCATTTTCTATTGAACCCGTTACTTTCATATTTGTAATCAGATTAATAGTATCGGTTTCAAATGAAAATTCTTGGTTTCCAATGATTATATCCATGTATTTACTTTTCGGTAAAGACACCAAATAAAGGCCTTCTGGAAGCGTTTTATCTCCCACAAAATGGAAATTACCTTGCGAATCTACTTTGGCAGTATCCTTAATAACTTGTTGATTATACCCAAAATAGTGAGCTAAAAAAACCGTAGTATCTTTAATACCACGCACTTTTCCATGAATCGAGAAGCCTTCTTTTTTTTGTGCAAAAAGATTGAGTGAAGAAATTAGCAGTAGTAAAATCGGTAAAAATTTAATTGATAGTTTCATGATTTTATTAAAAAATTCAAAATTTGACTTATGACTATCCATAAACGAATTTCTCATACTTTTGTGTATTATTTAAGCTAAATATGTGGCAATTTACGCTACTTATCTCATATCTGAAAATTCGGGTTAACCCTTTCGCCATGTTTTATTTCTTTTCCAAAATTCTTTTCTATATTTTCATGCCTTTATCATTAATTTTGATAGGTTTATTCATCGCTATTTTTAGTAAAAACATCCGAGCAAAAAAACTGAGTTTAAGAATTTCTTTAGGATTAATATTTTTATTTGGCAATGGTTTTTTAGTCAATAAAGCCTTTCTTTGGTGGGAAATCCCTCCTATTTCACCCGATGCCATTTCTCAGCCTTACGATGTTGGCATTATTCTCACGGGAGGAATGATAATCAATAAGCAATCATCTGAAAACCAAATATTTACTGACAAAACTGCCGATAGATTTATTCAACCGTTAAGGCTATATAACATGGGAAAATTAAAGAAAATACTGATTTCTGGAGGAAGTACTAACTTAAAAATTATGCGGGAAAATGTTACGGATGAAACCATAAAAGTAGCTCAATTTTTGGAAGAATTAGGCGTAAAAAAGGAAGATATTATTTTGGAACGAAATGCAAAAAATACCCGAGAAAATGCAGTGAATTCTGTGAAAATCTTGAAGGAAAATCCGCAATTTGGAAATAAATATTTACTTTTTACCTCCGCTTTTCATGCCAGACGTGCGATGGGTTGTTTTCAGAAAACTGGCGTAAAGATTACAGTGTTTCCAACGGCTTTTAAATCGAAATCAAGAAGTTTTACGATTGATAATTTATTGATTCCCAGAGAGTTGAATCTATTTGAAGCCTACGACCTTGTGCATGAAATAACTGGATACGTCGTATATAAAATTTTAGGATATTGTTGATAGGCGTAAAAATTTAAACAAAAAAGGGAGAAAAGAATCTAGAGGAAAACGTTTCTACTATTTGCTTCTTTCCCTTCCCTCGTTACTTATTTACTCAAAATACCTGAAATTCTTAGTAAATCAGGATTGATTTCCTTTTTCTTGGTAATGGTATCATGAAAAGCGGTATAGACCAATTGGTCATTGACAATCCCTGCCATTTCATTTTTGTGTCCTGCCAAAAGTCCTTCCAAAGCTCCTAAACCCAATCTGCTGGCTAAAATTCTATCAAAAGCACTTGGACTTCCACCTCTTTGAATATGACCCAAATTGGTTACTCTGATATCCACAGGTACATCAATGGTATTTTTAATTTTCTCGGCAATAGTTGCGGCGTGTCCTTCTTCGTCTCCTTCGGCAACCACTACGATGGAGGACGATTTTTTTCTGGCAAAACCCGCTTTCAAAGTCGCCACTACATCATCCACTGTCTGTCTTTCTTCTGGAATCAAAATTGATTCTGCTCCGCCCGAAATACCCGATTGAACAGCAATATATCCAGAATCACGACCCATGACTTCAATAAAGAATATTCTGTCGTGGGAATCGGCAGTATCCCTGATTTTATCAATGGCATCCAAAGCGGTATTTACAGCCGTATCGTAACCAATCGTATAATCCGTTCCAAAAAGGTCATTATCGATGGTTCCTGGTGCTCCAACGGTTGGAATCTGAAACTCATTAAAAAATATTTCAGCACCCGTAAATGTACCATTTCCACCGATAGCCACTAAACCCTCAATACCGTGCGATTTCAATTGTTCGTAACCTTTTTTACGACCTTCGGGAGTCATAAACTCTTTGCTCCTTGCCGACTTTAAAATTGTTCCGCCCCTTTGAATTATATTACTTACTGATTGTGAATTAAGCGGAATAATATCGCCTTTTATCAAACCGTTATAGCCCCTAATAATACCAAAAATTTCGACTCCGTGATGGAGTCCACCTCTGACAACCGCTCTTATACAAGCATTCATGCCCGGGGCATCTCCACCTGAAGTCAATACTGCAATTCTTTTCATATGATTTAAAACCTCCACTTCAATTGGTCAACTTTGTATCAGGAGGAATATTTAAAATATTGTTTACAC
>JBBAKZ010000463.1:0-2443 GCA_040403275.1 Arcicella sp.
TCGAAAACTTTGTCTTTATATTGTGGCGCAATTCCTTGCCCTGTATCTTTTACTAGAAATTTAACGTGATGATTTTCAGCCAATATGCTCAAATTTATAGTTGAGTGATCGTGGGAATAACGAATGGCGTTTGAGATTAAATTTATCAAAACCCAAGTCGTTTTTTCACTATCGGCTAATACTTGGGGGAGTTCCTCAGGGCAGTCGATTTTCAGCTGAATTTGTTTTTGTTCGGCTTGTGTTTTGTTGGCATTAATGGCATAAGTCAAAATGACTTTTGGGTCAGTCGGAACGATGGTAAGTTGAATATTTCCCGTTTCTACTTGCGTAATATTAAGCAATTCACTGGTGGTATTTAGGAGTCTATTGGCGTCCTCTTTAATACTGTCAATTAGATTCTTTTGCTCTTCGTTCAAAACGCCAATTCTTTCATTTTCAAGTAATTGTAAGCTCATTTTTATGGAAGCAATCGGTGTTTTAAACTCATGCGAAACGGTTGCAATGAAATTTGTTTTGGCAAAATCTAACGCCTTATATTCCGTAATATTTCGAAGAATGACCACAAAACCAATCGTTTTTTTAATTTGTTCACCGGTAGGTATGATAGAAATCGTCTGCGTTTCTTTCTCAAAATAACTCTCTTTTCCATCGGCAAATATCTTAACTGTTTGCGTTTTTTCCTTTCCACTAATACTTTGGGTAACTTGAATATCTTGCATTAATGAACGCAGTAAATCATTACGAATGGCAAGGTTCTGGGCAAATTCGCCCACCATTTCGGTTGCAGGTAATCCAACGGTTTTGGTGGCTTCTTCATTCACAAAAAGGATTTTCATATTCTCATCCAAGCCAATTACGGGGTCGTGCATGTTGCTGATTAAGGCTTCAATTCGCTTCTTTTCAATCATCAACTTTGCCAAATTACTATCGTTATATTCTTCCAATTTTTCCGCCATCGTGTTGAACGAAGTCGCTAATTCGCCAAATTCGTTATTGCTCTCAAAATGGACTCTTTGCGAATAATTTTTAGCCGCAATTTGCTTGATACTTTCCGTTAACTCTTTGATGGGATTGGCAATATTGGAAGGCAAATTAATCAATAAAGTGAAGGCAATTAAAAAGCAAATCACGCCCGCCAAAGCAATTCTGAGCGTTGCGACTTCCGCCGTTCGTTTGGCAAATTCACTTTTTCGCTGAATGGCTTGCATATTCAAGTCCATAATTTTAAAAATTTCTTTGCGAATAAACTGATGAATCGTGAAATCGGACTGATTTTTGGAAAATTGATTAAAATAAATTCTTAACGTTTGGGTGGTTTCTTTTTCGCCAATTTCAGAAATATTATGTTCCTGTTTTTTCAAACTTTCCTCAAAGTCTTTCTGCGATTTATCCGAATTTTCTTCAAGTGCCAACAACATTTTACTCGAATATTCCAAGGAATTATAGTTGGCAACTAGGATATTTTCGGTATCGCTTTTTAGGGCATTGATGTAGGCGGCTCCAATTACACTGAGTAAAATAATCATCAAGAATAAAAGCCCCACACCCAAGGTTAATTTGGTTTTAATTTTCATCGAAATATTGTAAAATCGTAATTTTAAGTAATTGTTTTAGGATAAAATAACTAAGTCAATTTTATTTGAAGATAATTTATTTAGGAGTTCATTAAAGACATTCGTTGCTAAGATAATTTTGATCAAACTGAAATGTGGTTTACCCATACAAACGGTGGAAACTCCTAACTTCTCCGCTTGCTCAACAATGGTTCGAGCAATGGAATCACTTTTAATTTTGATAATTTCAGCCCCTAATTCGGTGGCTAATTTAAAATTATTAATCAAATTTCGTTGCTTGTCCAAGGCAATTTTATCGGCACTTTCAGCCGGCTTCTGTACATATAAAACGTACCATTTGCTGTTGAAATAATTGGCTAATCTGGCAGTTTTTCTGATAACAACTTTGGCGGTTATATCATTGCTACTAATGCAAGCCAAAAAACGCTCGTGTTTCAAGGCATTTGGACTGGCCACTTCCGCTTCTACTTTTCGTACTACTTGCGAGGCAACTTCCTTCAAAGCCAACTCACGCAGTTGAAGAATCTGGTCACTTTTAAAGAAATTTTTGAGCGATATTTCAATTTTATCGGGCGTATATATTTTGCCTTCTTTCAATCGAGTAATGAGTTCATCCGCTGTTAAATCAATGTTCACCACTTCATCAGCTTGGGCAAGTACACTATCGGGAATGCGCTCCTTTACTTCGATTCCCGTGATAATTTTTACTTCTTCGTTCAAACTTTCGATGTGCTGAATATTGACCGCACTAATCACATTTATGCCCGCCGAAATGATGTCCATTACGTCCTGCCAACGTTTTTCATTTTTACTGCCTTCAATATTGGTGTGCGCCAATTCATCCACAATTACCACTTCGGGACGAGCAT
>JBBAKZ010000464.1:0-2422 GCA_040403275.1 Arcicella sp.
TTCAAAACTGCGCCTGCATTCGTCTTTCTCGCTAAATTTTCGTAAATTTGCATTAGTTATCGAAATGGTAAATCTGCCAAGTGATAACTATTAACAGAAACCAAAAATATGCGTCTTCATCGTCCCTTAGTGTCTGCAACCGTCAAGGCATTGCAAGAAATCTTTAATCCAGAAAATCCTCGTCAGGCCGACCGTGTGATTGAAGAAATTCTTAAATCGAATAAACAATGGGGCAGTCGTGATAGAAATTTCATTGCAGAAACCGCTTACGAAATCGTAAGAAACTGGCGATTAGCCCTTTACATAACAGATTTACCGGAAAATAATTTAACCGAAACCAATTATTTCCAAATTATCGGTGCTTGGTTAATCGTTAAAAATGAAACTGAAACCGAAGCGTTATTGCCAAAATGGGAGGAATTTGAAAAATTAGAGGCGTCAAAAATATTAACCCATTTTCAAGAATCACAACAAATACGCAAAATCCGTGAGTCCGTTCCAGATTGGCTAGATGCTTTGGGAGAATCAGAATTAGGGGCTGAAAAATGGTCGGAAGAAATTAAGGCTCTAAACCAACAGGCTCCCGTAGTTTTACGTGCTAATACCTTGAAAACTACGCAAAAAGCATTACAAGATTTATTAATCGAAATCAAGATTGAAACGAGTGTTTTGGCTGAATTACCCGATGCTTTGATCCTGCAAAAACGAAGCAATATTGCTAAAACTGAATTGTATAAAAACGGTCTTTTTGAAGTACAAGATGCTGCTTCTCAATTGGTTGCCCCTTTCTTGGATGTAAAATTAGGCATGCGAGTCATTGATGCTTGTGCGGGGGCGGGTGGAAAAGCATTGCACCTTGCAGCTTTGATGCAAAACAAAGGGCGAGTAATAGCAATGGACGTAGAAGAACGAAAACTTACCGAACTTTTGAAGCGAGTAAAACGCAATGGCGTTGACAATATCGAAACCAAATTGATTGATGCCAAAACCTTGTTGAGTCTCGAAGCCAGTGCCGATAGATTATTGTTGGATGTTCCCTGCTCAGGTTTGGGTGTAATTCGTAGAAATCCAGATGCAAAATGGAAACTTACGCCCGCTTTTATTGATAATTTACGAAGAATTCAATGGAAAATATTATCCGAATATTCGTCGATGTTGAAGAAAGGCGGTAAAATGGTTTTTGCCACTTGTAGTTTGTTACCTTCTGAAAGTGAAGTACATATTCAGCGATTATTGATTGAACAGCCAGATTCATGGGAGCTTTTATCAGAACGAAGAACATCGCCCGCAGCGGATGGATACGATGGTTTTTATATGGCTTGTTTGTTGAAGAAATAGAGATTAGATTTTAAATAATTAGGGATTAGATAATGAGAAGAAAAGTCTTTTTAGAAACGAATTCAACTCATTATCTAATCCCTAAAAAACTAAACCAATTTTGCGACCGCAGTTTTTATACGCTCGCAAGCTTCTACTAATTGCTCATCAGCGGCAGCGGTTGAAATACGAATACAATTGGGTGCTCCAAAACTTGAACCTGCTACCGTTGCTACGAAAACGCCGTCTAGAAGCCACATGGCAAAATCATCCGAGTCTTTAATCAACGTTGTTCCGTCCGATTTACCAAAATAATAACTAATATCAGGAAAGGCATAAAATGCGCCATCGGGCATATTTACATTAAAACCTGGAATTTCACGTAATAATCCAACGACGAGTTTACGACGACGGTCGTAGGCAGCTTTCATTTTATTTGCCTCATCCAAAGGTCCATTAAATGCTACTACCGCCGCTTTTTGGGCAATTGAATTAGTTCCAGATGTTACCTGTCCTTGCAATTTTTCAACGCCTTCAGCAATCCATTTGGCAGCAGCCATAAATCCAATTCTCCAACCAGTCATTGCGTGACCTTTTGCCACTCCATTTACGGTAATAACCTGATTTTTAATTTCAGGAATTGAACCGATCGAGAAATGTCCTTCTTCCGTAAAATTAATATATTCATAAATCTCATCCGCCATGATGAAAATGTTTGGATATTTAGCAACCACTGCACCAATAGCTCTCAATTCAGCTTCTGTATAAACCGAACCGGTCGGATTATTGGGCGAAGCAAACATGACTAATTTCGTTTTTGGGGTAATTGCTGCCTCAAATTGTTCTGGCGTAACCTTGAAATTATTATCAAAAGCACCATCCACAATAACAGTTGTCCCTTCTGCCAATTTTACCATTTCAGAATATGAAACCCAGTAGGGAGCAAAAATGATTACTTCCTCACCCGGATTTACCAAAGTTGCAATCACGTTGGCGAGCGTATGTTTTGCGCCCGTTGAAACTACAATATTTTCCGGATTCCAATCCAAATTATTATCACGTTTGAGTTTATCGGCAATCGCTTTACGAAGGTCCGGATATCCAG
>JBBAKZ010000465.1:0-2409 GCA_040403275.1 Arcicella sp.
TTACATTGGAGCCGCTGTTGAAGAAGCACATCATTAATCAATTTGATGATTTGAGAATTTAGGTTGATAGAAATAAATCAATAAAGCACAATTCTCCAAATCACAATTTATTAGCGTATTTTCAAATTAATAAATATAAACAAATACAATTATGTCAATGTTATTAGAAGTTTCTCAAGCGTTAGGTTTAGCAGGTATTGGTGCAGGTTTAGCAGCCATTGGTGCTGGTGTTGGTATTGGAAGAATCGGTGGTTCTGCCATGGAAGCCATCGCTCGTCAACCAGAAGCATCAGGAAAAATCCAAGGAGCAATGTTAATCGTTGCAGCCTTCGTTGAGGCGGTTGCTCTTTTCGCAGCAGTAATCTGTTTGTTGGTAACTACAAAAGCGTAGTTATCAATCTTTATCAGTAAACGGTTATTAGTTACTGGTTAAAAAATAGTTTTAACAATTTAGCTTTGTAATTAGTTTTTTGATAAAAAACAAAATATTACCATCAGCATACAGAGCATTAGGCAAGTATGCTGATTTTTTGAAAAATATTGGATAGACAATTGTCTTCAATTAGTAAGAAATTCATTGTTGATAAATTTCAACATTAACATTAGAAAAAATGATATTAGCTTCCTCCATTTTAGAACCTAATCTTGGTCTGATATTTTGGGCAGTCGTTATTTTTGCCCTTTTATATTTTGGTTTAACGAAATTTGCTTGGAAACCGATCATGGCCGCCTTGCAGGAGCGTGAACAATCAATTGATGATGCTCTTTCATTGGCAGCGAAAACTCGCCAAGAAATGACTGACTTGAAAGCAGGGAATGAAAAACTTATTGCCGAAGCCCGTGCTGAACGTGACAGAGTTTTGAAAGAAGCCAAAGAAGCGGGTGATTCAATGATTGCTCAAGCAAAAGCCGATGCTCAGAAAGCAGGTGCCGAGGAAATTGAAAAAGCACGTGCCGCTTTCAATCAAGAAAAAATAAACGCAGTAGCATCTTTGAGACAAGAGACCGCAAAATTGTCTTTGGAAATTGCCGAGAAAATATTGCGTAATCAATTATCCGATCCAAAAGCGCAAGAAAGTTTAGTATCAAGCCTTTTAGCCGATGCTAAATTGAATTAATTTCGAATTTCGAATTTAGGATTTCGGATTTGAGATTTATGCTCAACCAAAATTACTAAGTTTTGATGCTCGATTATGATTTGAACTAAGATTGTGGGTTGTAATAAATCCCAAATCCTAATTCCAAAATCCCAAATCAAAATGTCCCAGCAAACAGTTGCCTACAGATACGCTAAATCACTGTTGGATTTGGCAAAAGAAAAAAACGTTGAAAACAAGGTTTACGAAGACATGAAACTCTTCAACCAAGTTTGTGACGATAATCATCAGTTTTATTTACTGTTGAAAAGTCCGATTGTATCACATTACGATAAATTGACGATTTTGCAAAAAGTATTTACTGGTAAAGTAGATGCTACTTCAATGTCAATCTTTGAAATTATCACGAAGAAAAACCGTGAGGAGATGCTTCCACATATTGCCGAGGATTATTTACGTCAGTACGAATTATTCAAAGGAATTCAGAAGGCTTACGTAACTACGGCAACCCCAATATCGGCTTCACAAAAAGCTGAATTTGCCAAAATTGTGGCGGATGCTACTGGCAAAACAGTTGAAATTATCGAGAAAATTGACCAGACATTAATCGGTGGATACGTATTAACCGTAAACGATCATCAAATTGACACTTCGGTAAAAACAAAATTGAATGAATTGAAAGTGAAGTTTATGAACTAAGTAACCACATAGTTACATAGGAATCATAGTGAATATAGCCCCACGAAAGTTTTCTTTTGTGGGGTTTTTGATTTCATTATATTTGATGGAACACGATTTGAACGGATATGAAACGGATGATATATTGCTTCATAATCTGTTAAGAAAATCGTATTTTTGTGGATATACTCCTTAGTAAATCCGTGTCTAATCCGTAAAATCCGTGTGCCATCACATCGAAGCCCATGAATATTCTTGACGAACTTAATCAGGTTTCTATTTTGCAAGTAGCGGAAGATTTGGGCTTAGAAGTTCAACGTCACCGCATGAAATGTCCTTTCCACGAAGACGATACGCCTTCGTTGGTACTTTATCCACAAACTAACAGTTTTTATTGCTTCGGTTGTGCCAAAACGGGTAATTCTATTACCTTATATTCTGAAATCAAAAATCTTGATATAAAAACAACCATCAATGATATGGCGAAAGAATATATTGCTGGTTTTCAGCAATATAGTAAAACTCAACAAAAACCTTTAGCCAAATTAAATACGATGAATGTGCCAGAAATAAGAAATTTTCAGGCAAAGGATAAACCTACCGCAGAGATTCATTCTCAAATTTACGAGGCTTT
>JBBAKZ010000466.1:0-2403 GCA_040403275.1 Arcicella sp.
ATTGACTGATATTCAGGCAATTATGGCGGGCGACCCGGCCGCTCAAAGTGAATACGAAGTTATCAGAGCCTATCCTGGATTTTATGCCATAACTTTGTATCGTTTGGCACACGCTTTGTTGAAATTAGAAGTGCCAATTGTACCAAGAATTTTGACGGAATACGCCCATTCTAAAACGGGAATTGACATTCATCCTGGAGCAGAAATTGACGAATATTTTATGATTGACCACGGCACTGGGGTTGTTATTGGCGAAACAACCTATATCGGAAAAAACGTAAAAATCTACCAAGGCGTAACGTTGGGAGCCTTATCAGTCAGCAAAACAATGGCCTCAATGAAACGCCATCCAACCATTGAGGACAACGTGGTAATCTATTCAGGAGCCACAATTCTTGGGGGTGAAACAGTGGTGGGAGCAAATTCTGTCATTGGCGGCAACGTATGGCTCACCCGTAGTGTACCCGAAAATACCAAAATTTATCATCAAGAGCAGGTAAAGATTTTACAATAAATTGAGAACTGATTGAACACGGATTTAACGGATTGGACACGGGTGAATTTTTGATATTTGCAGGATAATTCTGAAAATTTTTACATATAAATCCGTGTCTAATCCGTTAAATCCGTGTTCTATAAGGACGTATTCCATAAAACATAGCAAATGACAATATTAGACTTAGTGGGCAATACACCCATCGTTGAATTAAACAGAATTAATCCGAATCCTAACGTTAAGATTTACGGAAAATTGGAAGGACATAATCCCGGTGGGTCCGTTAAAGACCGAGCTGCTTTGAGCATGATAAAAGGTGCCGTTGACCGTGGAGAAATCGAACCAGATATGAAACTGATTGAGGCTACTTCGGGTAATACTGGCATTGCTTTAGCCATGATTGCACGCTTGTATAACCTTGAAATTGAATTAGTTATGCCCGAAAATTCGACCCGTGAGCGTGTGCTAACGATGGAGGCTTTTGGCGCAAAAGTGATTCTTACCCCTGCCGAAGAAGGGATTGAAGGTTCAAGAGATTATGCAGATATTCAAGTTAAAAAAGGTGGGTATTTCATGCTCGACCAATTCGGAAATCCTGATAATTATTTGGCTCATTATCGCACTACGGGTCCCGAAATTTGGAAAGATACGAATGGAGAAGTTACTCATTTTGTGAGTTCTATGGGTACAACGGGTACCATTATGGGAACCTCCATGTTTTTGAAAGAGCAAAATCCAACGATACAAATCGTGGGTTGTCAGCCAACTGAAGGCTCAAAAATCCCGGGCATTAGACGTTGGTCGAAGGAATATTTACCGATGATTTTTGATGCTGCAAGGGTCGATAGAATCATGGATATTTCAGAATTTGAAGCTCGAATTATGGCAAACCGTTTAGCAAAGGAAGAAGCCGTTTTTGGTGGCATGAGTAGCGGAGGGTCAGCGGCGGCCGCAGTTAGATTAGCTCAAGAATTAGAATCAGGCGTAATTGTATGTATTATTTGTGACAGAGGAGATAGATATTTATCAAGTGATTTGTTTGGGTAAAATAAATTATTGTAGAACTAAAAAAGCCTTTCAAATTAAATTTGAAAGGCTTTTTATTATTTTCGGTTATAAATCTCCCCTAATTCAAACTCAAAATCTATGGCATTTAAACGTACTTTATTATTGGGTTCTCGTTCTTTTATCAATGTCCAGTGATCCTCATTTTCACGTCTATAAATTTCAATTTCGGGTGTATCCGTTGAAATCAAAACGTACTCTAGCAGTGATGGAATCGTTTTGCACGCAATAAATTTATCTGACTTATCGTACACGGCTGTACTGGGCGATAATACTTCTACAATCATCACAGGATTCATCAAATTATCCATCTTTTCATCCGCTCTAAAAATAGGCTTTCCATCACTTACCACAATATCTGGATACATAAAACTCTGATTAATAGGATTGTAAGTTCTCATATCATTCTGAAAAACAAATTTATTAGATTTTTGATTTCTCAAATGATTCCAAATGAAGGCGAATAAATCGCCTGAAATGATATTATGTTCAAAAGATGCTCCTGCCATAGGGATAATACTCTGGAAAAGAAATTCATTTTTGGTGAGACTTTGTCTTTCAAAGGCTAAATAATTTTCAATTTCTACTGTATGGTCTATCTTAATCATAGTTTGAAATCGTTATGTTTCGTTGATAATACGAATATACAAATTCTTGATTTAACCACAAAAAAGCCACGCTTGTGGGCATGGCTTTTTATTAATTTGTACAACGTAATGTAAAAACGTCAGACCATATACTTTTGTTTTACATTTGAAAAACTATTAAAGTAATGATCAAAATATATCTATAAAATTCAAAACTGCGCCTGCATGCGTCTTTCTTACTAAATTTTCGGAAAT
>JBBAKZ010000467.1:0-2401 GCA_040403275.1 Arcicella sp.
AACCGAAGCAAAATGTTACCAGCCAATTTGATAATAAAATCTTCTGGGCTAAAAAATAATATAATTAATCGGGCAGCGAACCGCTTGAAATTTTTGAACATTATCCTTTTGGTAATTACAAAAATTCTAAATTATAAACATTATCAATCATATGAAAAGAATCATAAAATCGGGTCTGATACTTTTTGCTTCGGTTATCGGACTTAGCAGTTGTTTAGAGGACAAAGGCTATACAGACATCATCAATGCCGTCGGGGCAGAACCAATCGTTAGTATTTTTGGCGATGCTGGTGGGTCATTACAAACAGGAAAGTTTAAAATTGATACCCTTGTGGCGGTTACGTACCAAGTTAATCTTGGTTCAATAAATCCATTAGATAAAGATTTGGCACTTGCGATGGGCGTAACTACTTCTGCCACTGACTACTTAAAAGCAACAAATGCTAAAAGAGTTAAAGCAGGAGATGATCCTTACGAAATTTTACCTTCATCTGCTTACACAATCGTTAATCCAGTAATTAAAGCTGGTACGAGAGACGCAAATTTTTCAGTGAATGTAAAACTTCCTAAAACACTTGATTTCTCGAAGGAATATGTAATTCCTGTCGGTATTACAGATGCAAGCGGTGTGAAAATTAGTGGTAACTTAGGCTTTATGAATATTTTTGTAGGAGGTACTCCGAATAAATACGACGGAGTTTATAGTTCAACGGGATATTTCTCTCACCCAACCGCTCCACGTGATATTTTGAGAGATAAAACATTAAAGACTATTGATAAGGCAACTTCGGAAACAGAATTTGCAGATTTAGGGTCTCCAATGTGGTTGAAAGTAAATAAGGATAATACCGTAACAATTATTCCTCAAGGAAGTGCCGCAGGTTTGGCTGGCCCTTTCGAGCAAACAGGAATAAATAAGTATGATCCAGTTACTAAAACATTTACATTGAATTATCAGTACAATGTTGGTACTCGTGTGATTACAGAAGTTATCAAAAAGAAATAATTTTCTTGATTAACAAAAAAAGGCTCATCGAAAGGTGAGCCTTTTTTATGTTCGAAGATAAATATTAATTAAAAATTTACTATTTTTATTGAATAAACAAATAGTAATGAATATAGTCAACAATAAATCAAATACCTATGATGCCATCGTAATTGGTTCTGGAATTAGTGGTGGATGGGCTGCCAAAGATTTGTGTGAAGCTGGGTTAAAAACCCTCGTACTTGAACGTGGGCGGGATGTTAAGCATATACAAGACTACCCAACCGCCATGACCGACCCCTGGGATTTACCTCATCGTGGACGAATGCCCTTGGAAAATATTACCGAAAACCCAATCGTAAAACGTTGCTATGCCTACGATGAAGCAACGCAGCAGTTTTTCGTGAAAGATAAAGAACATCCTTACGTCCAAGAAAAACCTTATGACTGGATTCGGGGCTATCAAGTGGGCGGGAAATCTCTAATTTGGGCTAGACAAACGCAACGTTGGAGCGATTTCGAATTTGAAGCCCCGGCTCGTGATGGTTTTGCCGTTGACTGGCCCATTCGTTACAATGATTTGGCTCCGTGGTATAGCAAAGTAGAGAAATTTGTGGGAATTAGTGGCAATAAAGATGGTATTAAAAGTTTGCCAGATGGTGAATTTTTGCACCCGTGGGAATTAAATTGTCTTGAAAAACACATACAAAAATCAGTCAAAGAAAGTTATAAAGACCGTCAAGTAATTATTGGAAGATGTGCGCATTTAACCAAGCCCAATGCGATTCATTTGGCACAGGGTCGAGGGCAGTGTCAGTCTCGTCATTTATGTTATCGTGGTTGTCCTTATGGTGGGTATTTTAGTTCTAATTCCTCCACCTTACCTTGGGCAGCCAAAACGGGTAAATTAACGCTCAGACCACATGCTGTGGTACATTCTATTATTTATGATGAACAAAAAAGCCAAGCAAAAGGTGTGCGAGTGGTTGATTCGGAGACAAAAGAAATGAGTGAATATTATGCTAAAATCATCTTTGTCAATGCCGCTACGCTAAATAGTAATTTGATATTAATCAACTCAAAATCAAATCGTTTCCCGAATGGTTTAGGAAATGACCATGGTCTTTTAGGACATTCGGTTGCTTTTCATAATTATCGGGGTTCTGGTTCAGCTACTTACGAAGGTTTTGAAGATCAGTATTATACCGGAAGACGACCAACTACGGCTTTCATGCCTTCCTTTAGAAACGTTCAAAAACAAGAAATGGATTTTCAGCGGGGATACATGGTGGCATTTTCAGCGGCCCGTGAAGGTTGGCATCAAGCTATTGAAAAGCCCACTTTTGGAACCGAGTATAAAGCTAAAATAACTTCTCCAGGTACATGGGGCGTATTTATTATGATGCAAGGCGAAAC
>JBBAKZ010000468.1:0-2401 GCA_040403275.1 Arcicella sp.
TAACCCCTATTATTTAAGAAAGTCCTTTCATGATTCCTCTTTCCGAATTGCGAATAAAATTAACAATTTCGTCTCTTTCGGCGGAGGCTGGGAGATTAATCTCTATTTGTGAAAGCGCATCGTTGTTATTGAAATTTTTCAAATAAACATACCGATACGTTTCTTGAATTTGCGTGATTTGTTCATCCGTAAAACCACGTCTGCGAAGGCCAATTGAATTTATTCCAGCGTAAGAAAGCGGTTCACGACCGGATTTTGTGAAAGGAGGAACATCTTTACGAATTAAAGACCCGCCCGAAACCATTGAGTGACGGCCAATTTTTACAAACTGATGCACGGCACTTGAGCCTCCAACAATCGCAAAATCTCCTACTTCTACGTGACCTGCCATTTGCACGCTATTGGCTAAAATACAATTGTCGCCAATCAAACAATCATGGGCAACGTGAACATAAGCCATGATTAAGCAATTTTTTCCAATTTGGGTTTTATGCTTATCGTTTGTTCCCCGATTAATTGTGGCACATTCTCTGATGGTTGTATTATCTCCAATAATTGCGAAAGTATCTTCTCCGCCAAATTTTAAATCTTGAGGAATTGCGGCAATTACTGCTCCGGGAAAAATTCGGCAATTTTTACCAATTCTTGCGCCAGGAAAAATCGTTACGTTTGAGCCAATCCAACTACCATCACCAATTTCAACGTTTTGGTGAATCACAGTAAAAGGCTCTACTACCACATTTTGTGCAAGTTTCGCTTCTGGATGTATGTATGCTAATGGTTGTGTCATTTTTTTTATAGTTAAAGAGTTATAAAGTTGTAAAAGTCAAAGAGTTATTAGAAACTCCGCAATGAAACTTTTAAACCACTTTAACTAGTTAACTTCTTTAACTTTTTAACTTTTACGAACTAGACTTGCGGTCATATCTGCTTCACAAACAACGACCCCATTTACGTAGGCTCGTCCGTGCATTTTTGCAATTCCTCGGCGGATTGGTGCCAACAAATCACATTTGAAAATTACGGTATCGCCGGGCACTACACTTTTGCGGAAACGGCAATTTTCAATACCTACCAAATATGGCCAGTAGTTTTCTGGGTCAGGAACTGAACTTAAAACTAGAATTCCTCCAGTTTGTGCCATCGCTTCTACCTGCATAACACCAGGCATCACTGGGTTGTTTGGAAAATGTCCCGTGAAATAATGCTCATTCATCGTTATATTCTTGATTCCTAGTACACTTTCATCATCTAAGTAGGTGATTTTATCAATCATTTGAAAAGGATAACGGTGGGGTAGTAATTGATAAATACGCTCGAAATTGAATATTGGGGGCTGTTTTGGGTCATATTGAGGAACATTATTCTTCTCAGTTTCTTTCATCAATTTTTTGATTTTCTTAGCCAATTCAACATTTGCTGCGTGACCAGGACGAGCTGCCAAAATTTGTGCTTTAATCGGACGACCAACCAATGCCAAATCTCCAACCATATCCAATAATTTATGGCGGGCCATTTCATTTGGATAATATAATTCTAGGTTATTTAAAATCCCTTTTTCCTTGGAAACACTTACTTTAGGCTTGCCCAACATTACTGCCAAACGGTCTAATTCTACATCACTATAATCACGGTCTGCAATAACGATGGCATTCGATAAATCACCACCTTTGATTAAATCTGCGTTAAAAAGTGCTTCTAATTCATGAACAAAACAGAAAGTACGACATTTAGCAAAATTCTCATTGAACTGCTCAATATTAGTCAAATTGGCGTGCTGACTTGATAAGAATTTAGAATTATAATCAACCATTGCCGTTAGACGATAATCGTTTAGTGGCAATGCCGCTAATTCAACCCCTCTTTCATTATCCTTGAAACGTATTTCAGATGGAATTTCGAAAAACTTGCGATTTGCATTTTGTTCTTCTAAACCTGTATCCAAAATAGCTTCCACAAATTTGATAGCACTTCCATCCATAATTGGTGGTTCGGGGCCATCCAGTTGAATCAAAACATTGTCCACCTGACACCCAACCATGGCGGCCAACACGTGTTCTACCGTGTTTATTCTGGCTCCGTTATGTTCAATGGTTGTTCCTCTGGAAGTATCTACTACATAATCAACATCTGCATCGGCGATGGGTTGACCCGGTAAATCAATGCGTTGGAATTTGTAACCATGATTTGGTGGTGCAGGAACGAAAGTCATATTGGCGAGAACGCCAGTGTGCAAGCCTACGCCCGATAATGTAATGGCTTTTTGAATAGTATGCTGTTTATTCTTCATTTTTTACTTTTTCAATCCCATAATTTATGATAGGAAATACAAAAAATTGAAACCTATGCTTATGAGATTTAATAATTCATTTTATTTATAAATAATATATCGCTCTCGTTT
>JBBAKZ010000469.1:0-2389 GCA_040403275.1 Arcicella sp.
TTTCCCTTCTCAGCGTGATACTGTGGCGCAATGACTGTTTCCGCTAATTTATTGGTAATTCGCAAAGGCGAAGTTTTTAACGAAGTATTTAAATTCGACTTTAATTCAACTTCTTTCGGCAAATCTGCCCAAATTTCGGAATATAAACTCGTATCCATCGACCAATGACAATAGGGAATAATTACGATTGGATATTCCAAGCCTTTTGCTTTGTGAATAGAAGTTACCGTCACCGCATTCTGACCGTCGGGTGTTGAGATGGAAAGCGTATTTTTTTTCTGTTCCCAAAATAGTAAAAAATCGGTAAGATGCGTGCTTTTTTTAGTCTGAAATTCAAGCACCACATCTAAGAATCTGAATAAAAAATCTAATTCTTTATAATGCGCAAAAAGGTTAAAAGTATTGATAATCTTCTCCGCTACTTCATATAAAGCCATTTGCTGCAAACGGAATGAATTTAGATAAAATCCTTGCTTTTCAATTAATTGATAAAACTGATTAACATCCTTATTTTCAATGGATTGCTTGATCATTTGATTATCGTCCGTATTTGGAATTTGTTTTAATACTACTCGATAAAACAAATAAATTGCTTCGTATTTTGCTAAAGTATTTTCTGGATTTTGCACTACTTTCATCAAAGCCATAATCAGATTGACAGCCTCGGAAAAATTCAAATTCAACGAATCCGAAGAAATCACTTGAATATTTGCATCTTTCAAAGAACTGGCAACAATTCTGGCGTGGGAATTTTTACGACAAAGAATGGCCATATCTTCGTAAGAATAGCCCGCTAAAAGGCTTTCTTCGATAATTTCCAAAATTCTTTCGAACATCAATTCATCTTCACCATCGCCCGTTAAAAAATCAATCTCCACGTGTCCCCCAGATTTTGAATTAGGCGGAATTTGTTGCGCAAAAAAATCATCATAAACTTTTGGCAAAATCGGCGCAATCATCTCATTATCAGGCGATTCTTTAATGAATTGAAAAATATCATTATTGAATTTGATAATTTCTTTGGCACTCCGATAATTGATGGTAAGATTTTCGGGTTTCAAATAAGGTCGAATACTGGCGTAACGTTCAAGCAAAAAATCATTTTCTTCGTGACCAATTACCAAAGTCTCCAAATTCTCTTTGTGAAGATGAACGATTAACTCCATTTCGCCGCCTCTGAAACGATAAATGGATTGTTTAGCATCGCCAACCGCCAAATTAAAATGTCCATTTGCCAAAGAATTTTCAACCAAAGGCAGGAAATTATGCCATTGCAAAGTTGAAGTATCTTGAAATTCATCAATGAGAATATGGTTAAATTTTTCGCCCAAACGCTCATAAACAAACGGAATTGGCTCGGTCATCACAATTTCGAGGATTTTACGATTAAATTCCGAAATATGAATTTGCCCAGTATCATCTTGAATATCAGCAATTTCCTTTTTTAGTTGACTCAATAAAGCTAATTTTTTGAGCTGTTTTGAGACCTCTTTGTAGAGAATATATTTAGGTTTTTCATTGGTATGAATTTTAATAATTTCCTCTAAGTACAATCGTAATTCATCTTTTACGCCCTCTATTCGGGCAGAAATATCCTTTTTACAAGTTTTTGAATACCACATATCCTCATTCAAAGCCTTATTTACGTAGGAATTTGCCTTAAAAAAAACGTCCTGATATTGCAACCTTTGAAAATAGGCGCCTACCCCATTTTTGGAATAGTAAAAATCTTCTATGTCAATGTCCGCCTCGTAAATGGATTCGGAAGCTACCCCCGCAACGGTTTTAATTTTAGTTTCAATATATTCGCAATACGTTTTCAGTTTTTCCTCAATGATAAGAAAATCAGCAGGTTGCATTTCTGAAAGCATTTCTACTGAAGTTTGAAATTGGTCAGAAAGCAGACTTTTGCCAAAGGTGGCCAACTCTTCGGGCAAGCGATTCCAAGATTTGCCTTCGTTGGCTTTTTCCATCGCAAAACTCTGAATTGCCTCCGTGATTTGCTCAAAATTTTCGGTATTTACCTTTTGAAATAATTGCTCAACGGCGGCATCTAATAGCACGCCCGAATCCAGACTTACCTCAAAATTGAAAGGGAAACCCAATTCTTCTGTAAAAGCCGCCACAATTCTTTGGACAAAAGAATCAATTGTAGAAACCGAAAAATTAGCGTATTCGTGGATAATGTGTTTGAAGGTATTTTTGGCACGTTTGCGCAATTCCCACTCATTAATCACCACGCCATCTTCCTGTAATTCTGCCAAAATTTGCTGAAATATACCGTTTGAATCTTCCCTATCTTTTGGGTCATCGCTGGCAAATTGGCGGAGGTATTTCATAATTCGCTCCTTCATTTCTTCGGAGGCTTTTTTGGTAAAAGTTACCGCCA
>JBBAKZ010000470.1:0-2385 GCA_040403275.1 Arcicella sp.
TTTACTAAATCAACATGAAAAAAAATTACAAAAAAAGGTTTTCCTTCAAGGATTTCCGATGGTTATTCATTTGTTGGCTTATCTTTTCAAGTACAGCCTTTGCACAAACAAAAACAATTACTGGAAGTATTAATGACTTTAGAGGAGATGCTGTTCCAGGTGTCACAGTTTCAGTTAAGGGTTCACCTAAAATAGGTACTGTCTCAGATGCAAATGGTAAATTTAGCCTTGCGGGTGTAGATTCGAAAATGGTTCTAAGAGTCAGTTCAATTGGTTTTGAAATCCAAGAAATTTTGATTGGGAATAAAATTAAGATTGATATTGTTTTGAATTTAGACAATGAGGCTTTAGAGGAAGTTGTCGTGATCGGATATGGTTCACAAAAGAAATCAAGTTTAACTGGCGCTGTCTCTAAATATAAAAATGAAAGAATGGATGAAGCTCCCGTCACCCGAATTGACCAAGCCTTACAAGGAAAGATAGCGGGGGTCCAAATTCAAAATATATCCTCAGAGGCTGGTGCATCACCTAAAATTAATATCAGAGGAATTAGCACAATTAATGCTGGTGCTTCGCCCTTGGTTGTAGTAGATGGTCAACCCGTTCCGGATGGCTTGGCTTTCGTGAATATGGCTGATGTGGAATCAGTGGAAGTTTTAAAGGATGCCGCTTCTGCCGCTATTTATGGATCACGCGGAGCAAGTGGGGTAATTTTGATTACAACCAAGAGTGGAAAAACGGATAAACCCACGTATTCATTCAAATATTCTGTTGGCCAAAAAACTCCTTATAAAAAATATGACATCATGTCTGCCACGGAATATGTTACTTTATTATTCAATGAGGCAGCAATAAGAGCAAAAGATCCCAGTGTTTTACCTCAAACATCTTCCCAAATTGCTGGAGATAACGATCGTTCAGCCTATATTATTGAACAAGTGATGTTAGATGGAAAAGGGGCTAATTACCAGGATGAATCTTTAAGGTCGGGTAAATTTCAAACGATTCAATTGAGTGCTTCTGGTGGGAAAAAAGATGTTCGTTACTTTGTTTCTGGGGGCTATCAATCTGATGAGGGAATGATGTTTAAAAGCAATTATGAAAAGTTAAATATTCGAGCGAAAGTAGATATTGACTTAACGAGAAGAGTTAAACTTTCCTTAAATTTAAATCCATCTTATTCGACCAAACAAACTCCGTCTGAAAATTTCACTAATTTCATGCGGTTCCCAAGTTCATTACCTGTTTACCACAATGAAAAAACAGCCGCTTGGGTAAGGCAAAATCCGCAATATACGGATATACAGGCGGGCGATTTTGCTCATCCTAGACACTTTAGTAATCAAATTTATTCTGGTGCTATGCCGAATGGGGAGATTTGGACTTCAGCAGGTCCAACGGGCCCACAAACTGGTTCTTCTCAAAATAACCCTAAATCAGCCGTATTAAGCCAGGATTTAAACAATTTTGAATATAGATTACAAGGTTCTGGGAATCTTACTTTCAATATAATGAAAGGTTTAGATTTCAAAACAATGGCAAGTGTATATTTAAATAATGGGACCGCTACAGATTGGGCTAATAGAAATGCAACAGGAGATGGAATTGTAAGTAAAGGTATTTTTACCAGTACATCATTTTTAGACCTTCTTTCGGAGAATACTTTAAATTACGCTAAAAACATTAATAATCATTCAATCAATGCATTAGTAGGTTATACGGTTCAGACAACTAAAGAGACTCGAAATCGTACCACGGGATTAGATTTTCCTAGTGATGATATTAGAACATTAAATAATGCATCAACAATTGATAAGGCAGGAACAACGAGCAGTATTAATCAAATTGGGTTATTATCTTATTTAGGAAGGGTAAACTACGAGTTTAAAAGTAAATATTTGCTTTCAGCAAGTTTTAGAACTGATGGAAGCTCATATTTTGGGCCAGGCAATAAGTGGGGTTCTTTTCCCTCCGTCTCTGTTGGTTGGGTTGCTTGAGATGAGGCTTTTTTAAAGAGTGGCCAATGGTTAGATAAACTTAAATTTAGAGCAAGTTATGGTGTTTCGGGAAATAACCGAATTCTAGATTATGGTTTTATAGATTTAATGTTCTCATCAAATTATCCACTTGGAAGCGGCATTGGTAACCTAGTAGCTGGTCAAGCAACTTCGCCAACGATCATTTCGAATAAAGATATTACGTGGGAAAATACGTTTCAAACGAACTTGGGCATAGATGTATCGATTTTGAAAAATAAGATTGATTTTTCAGTTGATGTGTATCAATCTAAAACGGATAAGCTTTTACTTCAGCAATCTGCTATGGCCTTTATCGGAGTACCTCTTTTTTGGAATAATATTGGAAGCTTA
The DNA here is from genome assembly GCA_040403275.1 of Arcicella sp. Lineage (GTDB taxonomy): Bacteria > Bacteroidota > Bacteroidia > Cytophagales > Spirosomataceae > Arcicella. The sequence goes on from JBBAKZ010000470.1 coordinate 2,370, forward strand.
CAAAATAAAGGTATAG
>JBBAKZ010000471.1:0-2373 GCA_040403275.1 Arcicella sp.
TGATAGATTTGTCATAATTTGGGGTTTCCCAATGACCATTTTTCTGAATAAAACCATCAAAATCTTTGTCATTCAAACCGCCGTCAATGTCTATACGACAACCCACTGATTCAGGAACTTGAAACTCAATTTCGGTCAGTCCTGATTCAATTTTTACATCTAAATTATCAACTTTATCGCCCAATTTCACGTCCGTTTGTGTCAATCCCGTTTTGATAGAAAGATTTTTGACTTTGTATTCACTCAAATCAAAATCGGCTTTACCCGCTCCAAATTCAAACTTCATATCCCATAAAACCGAAGAATTCAACTTCAAGTTAATTTTATTGTCGTTATCCTCATCAATATTAATGCTATTTTTCTTTCCTCTCAACGCAAAATCCAGTGTAGGATTGGTTGAATCACCCGTTTTTTTCAAGGAAATATTGCCAAAAGTAAGGCTTGCATCCGCTTCCACTAAATCATTTGAAGTTCCAGCAATTACAAATTCTGCCGCACCGCCCGAAAAGTTGAAAGAAGCACTTTTGATGTTTGCATTCATCGGTGAATTCAATTTCTGATTTGAGCCTTTAAAACTAGCATCTTCATCATGGTCATCGGTATTTTCATTATCATCGTTGTTGGCATCCATGTCAATATGAATACCATTTTTATTGAAAGCAGTACCCATCTTTTCTTGGCAACTCCTCACCAAAACCGTTGGAATGGCAATGCACAAAAGTACAATTGTGATGACCGTTGCAGAACTATTGCTTTTTCCCACTAGAGCAATTAATCCAAGATATATCAACAAAAGCGGCCATAGACGAGATATTTCGTGCCAATTGATGTGAAACCAACCCCATTCTTTTCCCAAGAATAAGATGCCGAGCAGGATTAAAATCCCACCCGAAAAGAGACTTTTTGAGTTCATGTCTTTTAGATAATAGCGAATAATTAATAGAGAATAGCTGTTAAGTAAGATTAGAAACGCATCTGATAACTATTTTATCATTCTCTATTAATTCGGGCGGCGAACCACATTCACTAAATTGTTTAGAGGTTATTTCGATCGTTATTATTAAAATCAATTTTATCCTTGTCTCTAAAGATGATATACCCACCCACAGCAATCAGGATTAGGGGCCAGAATTTTCCAAAATCAAAATCTGGAATCCATTCGTCTAAAAGGAAAATTGTACCTAGGACTATTAAAATAATCCCCCAAACCTTGTTTGAATCTTTTTTCATGTTCGTTAGTGTTTCGTTAAAAGTTGAATCGTGATTGGCATCCGCTGAGGCAGTTTGCCAAGAATGTTTTACGGGCAATGTTGCCCACAAGATAGTATAAATCCAGAAGAAAATACCGTGCGTGAATATTAATCCAAAAAATAAAATCACTCTCATCAAAGCGACATCAATGCCAAAACGTTCTGCTAATCCTGCGGCTACACCTCCTAATTGTCCTTTTGAAGGTATTCGATACAATGTCTGACTCATGGTTTTTGTTGTTTAAAATTTGTATAACTAATTGACTTAGAGAAATTTATATATTATATCTAACTATTTTTAATTTCTACCAAAGCTACATAAACGTCTACTATTTAATACATAGTACCTTGTTTAATGTCCGAAAGGTATCACGAGTTTTATGAACGGCAATTGGGAAATAAATGAACGGTAAGTAGGAATTAAGAATGGCAGTTTTTGATTATAGAGAAAAATAAAAAGCCCCGAAGCGTCGGCCGCCCAAACCACAGTGGGGAAATTACCGCAAGCAATATCTTTGCAATAATTCCCCCATCGGGGGTTAGGGCGACCGATGCTTCGGGGCTACTTGTATTAAACTTATTGCTTCGGAACTTTGGCCTTGGCTTCTTCCACTTTTTTCGTTTGAACATTCACATTTTCGCCCATCGAGATTCGATCTTTTTTGTTTTGTTCCACATCGGACAACAGTTTTTCTAATTCTAATCTATTTTCTTCAATTCTCTTCAAAAGCTTTTCTTTATCTCTTTTATTATCTTCAATAGCACGAACCAGTTTGTCGCCCGTTTTGATAGTTTTCTTCTGTTTTTCCACCACGTCTTCCATTACTTTTTCTTCGGTTCTCACCGCTTCTTGCAGGTTAATTACCTCGACAAAATCATTCAGAATTTTCTCAGCAGCGGCATATTTAGGATGCGATCCACCCACATAAACTTCTTCTCCTAAACCAATCGACATAAATATCTTAGTACGCCCTTTTTCAGTCGTTAACCTACTCACTAATATCAAAGGATCGCCTGAAATGGTTGGCATAAAAGCACTATTCACTCTGTAAGCGCCACTTCTACCCGCTTCTACTTTTCCGTATTTTGCCAATTCTGTTTGCCATGACTGTTTGACATACTT
>JBBAKZ010000472.1:0-2368 GCA_040403275.1 Arcicella sp.
GAATTGATAACAAAAGAAAAATTTGTGCTATTGGAACAACCGTGATGAGAGCTTTAGAATCTTCGGTATCAGCGGATGGACATTTAAAGCCTATTGACGGCTGGACGGACAAGTTCATCTTCCCTCCTTACGACGTAAGAATTCCAAATGCGTTGTTAACAAACTTCCATTTGCCAGAATCTGTGTTGATTATGATGACTTCCGCCTTCGGGGGATTTGAATTGATTAAAGAAGCTTACGCCATTGCCATCAAGGAAAAATACAAATTTTATACTTATGGAGATGCGATGTTAATCATCTAAATTCATAAAAAACCTTCTCAATTTTGGGAAGGTTTTTTTTATGGGATGAAACATCGAAACTCATTTGGTTGTAGCTTTTCTAATCCTACCGCTCCGATTCTTATGCGGATTAATTGTAAAACTTCGTAGTCAAGTTTATGACACATTCTCCTAATTTGTCTATTCAAGCCCTGAATAAGAATAATTTTAAAAGTATGCTTATCCATTTTTTCTACTTGACAAGGCAAAGTCATTTTACCTAAAATATAGATTCCTTCCGACATTTTTTGGATGAATTCATCGTCAATTTCTTTATTTACTGTCACCAAATATTCTTTTTCCGTTTGGTGTTCATGACGTAATGTTTTATCAAAAACCCTTCCATCATTGGTCAAAATTAATAAGCCTTCTGATTCTTTATCCAACCTTCCAACGGGAAAAAGTTCTTCTTTAAATGGTAAAATATCCTTCAAATTGTCTTGAATTTCTCTATTTAAGGTAGTTTCAATTCCTCGGGGTTTATAGAAAGCCAGATAAATGAAATCCTTTTTCTCTTGCAAAATCTGTCCTTCAAAAGCAACTGAATCTCCTAAATTCAGCACGATATTTTCAAACACGGCCTCTCCATTTAGTTTTATTTTTCCTTCTAAAATAAGCGCCAAGGCATTTTTATTAGAAATATTCAAGCGTTTTACGAGAAAATATTGAAGTCGTTTTCTGAAAGTCACATTGCAAGAGTTAAGAGTTAAGAGTTAAGAGTTAAGAGTTAAGAGTTAAGAGTTAAACGAAAGCGGATGCTTATTTATTTAGTGCCAGAATTAACGAAAATTTAGAGAAAGATTCGATGTAAAAAATTCATAACTCATCACTTATAATTCATAATTATATTAAGCCTTCATCGGCAAAACTCAAATAACCCTTATCCGTAAAAATAACGTGATCCAAAACTGGAACGTCCAAATAAGTGCCTGCTTCACGAAGTTTTTTAGTCAAGTCTTTATCCGCTTGCGAAGGCGTAAGATTACCAGATGGGTGATTGTGGGCGAGAATAATGGCGCTACAAAGATATTCTAAAGCCACTTTAAAAATCATTTTGGGATCAGCAACGGTTCCAGATACACCTCCACTACTAATCCGTTCACATTTCATGACTTGATTCGCTCGATTTAATAGAATTATCCAGAATTCTTCGTGGGGCAAATCCATTAAGTGTGGCTTCAAAACTTCATACGCATCTTGTGAGGAGGCAATTCGTACACGTTCGGGTGTCTCAGCGGTCTTCCGTCTTCGACCCAATTCTAAGGCGCTGACAATCGTAATGGCTTTTGCTTCTCCAATACCCTTAAATTTTGATAAATCCTTCACGGAAAGACGTGCCAACTGATTCAAATCGTTATTAACGCTTTGTAAAATCAGTTTACCTAATTCAACTGCCGTCATATTTCGGATTCCAGAACCAATTTGAATTCCCAATAATTCAGCATCTGATAAAGCTGCTTTTCCTTTAAGTAGAAGTTTTTCTCGGGGACGGTCTTCCTCTGCCCAAGATTTCATGTTGAGATGCGCTATTTCGTAGTGGTTCATCAATTGTAGATACAGTTGTATAGGGCTGTATAAAATACAAGTTATTACCTAATTGGCATACAAACAAAAAAAGACCCTAATTTCATAGGGTCTTTTAATACGAATATCTTTCAGCTAAATTATGCAGCTAATTTATTCACTAACTTTGATAACTTGGATTTCAAGTTAGAAGCCTTATTTTTGTGAATAACATTTCTTTTTGCTAATTTATCTAACGCAGAAGAAACTTTTTTGTAAAGATCAGTTGCTACAACTTTATCGTGTGTATCACGCAATTTTCTAACCATTGAACGGGTAGTTTTGTGTTGATAACGGTTACGTAATCTTTTCGCTTCGTTAGATCTAATTCTCTTTAATGATGATTTGTGATTTGCCATGTTTATTTCCCGAATAAATATTGGTTTTCTGATTTCTAAATTTGAAGTGCAAAGGTACGGATTTTTTATTAAATCACAAGACGAGTTAGGGAAAATTTATGAGTTATGAATGATGAGTTATAAGTT
>JBBAKZ010000473.1:0-2366 GCA_040403275.1 Arcicella sp.
GTTTTTAAGTTGAAGGGTATTTCAATGTTTCAATCACTAAGAATTATTTTTTCACATCAAAACCATGAAAAAAAGTTTTTTATTATCCTTATTAGCCATATTGCTAATTACAACTGAATCTTTTGCTCAACAGTCATTCACCGATTTAATGGAAAGTGGCGTTAAACAAAGCAATTTAGGTAATCACGCCGCTGCTCTAGCCGCCTTTTCACAAGCAATCGCTTTAAAGCCTGATGATGCCATTGCCCTTTACAACAGAGCGGTTACCAAAGCAAATCTCAAAGACAATCGTGGTGCCATCAACGACTTTGACAAGGCACTAGAAATAAATCCAAGATATGCGGATGCATTTGCGGGACGTGGACAAAGTAAGGCTCGCCAAGAAGACCACAAAGGTGCTTTACAAGATTATAATAGCTGTATCGCTCTCAATCCAGTTGATGCTGCTACTTATTTCGTGCGTGGCCAAAGTAAAACAAAATTAGAAAATTATAAAGGAGCTTTATCTGATTTCAACAAAACACTAGACCTAACCCCCGATAATGCTCCAGCATATAATGCTAGAGGAACTGTCAAGCAAAAATTAGAAGATTACGTCGGTAGTTTGGATGATTTTACCAAGGCCATCGAAATTAGCCCTAAACGTTCGGTTTCGTATTCAGGCAGAGGTTTAAGTAAAATGAAAACAGGTGATTTCAAAGGTGCAATTGTAGATTATGGCAAAGCCTTAGAATTAACTCCCGAAGATGCAGAATCTCATTATTATAGAGGATATTGCAGAAGTCAAATGGAAGATTATCAAGGTGCTTTGATTGACTTCGAACGGGCTTTAACTCAAGACCCTGAAAATGCCAAAGCTTATTATGGTCGAGGTTTTGCAAAAAACAAATTAGGCAATACTAAATCTGCAATTGAAGATTTTAACAAGGCTACTGCCAGCGGTAATATCGAAAACGTTAAAGTTATTTATTCTGGTGCTATCACCAAACAAATTTTAGATGATTTAAGAAAAAGCGTTGTGGAGCGTCTGAAAATGGCAGAAATATCACTGGAACGGTCAGAGGTTTATTTTAATCGTGGAATTTCAAAAGCCCGAAACGGAGATGCGAAAGCAGCCATTGAGGACTATAACAAGGCCATTACTTTGAATCCCACTTACTCAGAAGCTTATTTTACCAGAGGAATGTTGAAGTCACAAACGGGCGACCAGCGTGGTGCAATTCAAGACTGTACAAATGCCATTAAATTGAACGCAAAATATGCAGAAGCTTATTACGTAAGAGGAATTATTCGCCATGCTTTAGGAGATATGGACGGTTGCAATGACTTGAGTAAATCTGGAGAACTAGGCTACACGCCTGCTTATTCTGTGATTAGAGATTATTGTAATTAGGTTAAGCTATTAGGTACTCGAATTAAAATGGGCTATTCTTTTACAAGAGTAGCCCATTTTAATTATTCATTTGAACTAAAAACCAGTTACCAATAACCCCCTTACTCAAATCTTAGATGCTTCACAGATTCGCCCGATGTGGCTAGTTCAACTAATGAATCAATACCAATTTGTAAATGTTTCTGCACGAAATTAGTCGTTACTTTTTTATCACTATCTTCTGTTTTTACACCATCGGGAGTCATTGGATTATCCGAAACTAATAATAAAGCTCCGTGTGGAATTTTATTAGCAAAGCCAACCGTAAAAATCGTTGCCGTTTCCATATCGATTGCCATCGCACGAATATCGGTCAAATAATTTTTAAATTCCTCATCATGCTCCCACACACGACGGTTTGTGGTGTATACTAAACCCGTCCAATAATCAAGTTCGTGTTTTTTAATCATAGAAGACACAGAACGTTGCAGTCTAAATGACGGCAAAGCGGGAATTTCTTTGGGCATATATTCATCCGAAGTACCTTCGCCCCGAACCGCTGCAATTGGAATAATTAAATCTCCTAAGACTAAATTTTTTTTTAACCCGCCACATTTTCCTAAAAATAATACCGCTTTGGGTTCAATAGCTGAAAGCAAATCCATCACCGTTGCTGCCATAGGCGAGCCCATACCGAAATTGATGATGGTGATATTATTGGCCGTTGCGGTTTGCATTGGGCGGTCAGATCCAAAAACTTTAACCTCAAATTGGTCGGCAAACATGTGTACGTAATTAGCAAAATTTGTCAATAAAATATACTGCCCGAAATCTTCTATTGCCACTCCTGTGTAACGTGGAAGCCAATTGTCCACTATCTCTTGTTTTGTTTTCATACGTTATTTTTAAGTTGTTGAATAGCGATTGAATGTAAATTAATGATAAACATGCCGCAAATTTTACAATGAATAAATTTAATTTCTTATTTTTGAAC
>JBBAKZ010000474.1:0-2364 GCA_040403275.1 Arcicella sp.
AAATTGTTCCAACGGATACGGTTAAATACGAAATTGATAAGGAAACAGGTTATTTAAAAATTGACCGTCCGCAGAAATTTTCTAACATTGTTCCTGCCCTTTATGGGTTTGTTCCACAGACGTATTGTGGCGAAAATACGGCGCAATTTGCTCGTGAAAAATCGGGAAAAAATATTGAAAGAGGCGACGGTGACCCTTTGGATATTTTAGTGTTATCTGAAAGAACGATTACGCACGGAGATATTATTTGTCAAGCAATTCCGATTGGTGGCATCCGAATGATTGATAAAGGCGAAGCGGACGATAAAATTATTGCCGTGTTGAAAGGTGATTCAATGTATGGAAGTTGGACGGATATGACTGATTGTCCAAAAGCAATTATTGACCGTTTGGTTCATTACTTTTTGACTTATAAAAATATTCCAGGAGAAGAGAAAGTAGCCGTTGATATTGATGCCGTTTACGGAGCAGCCGAAGCACACGAGGTAATTGTGAAAGCAAGAGAAGATTATCGCAATTTGGTAGGATAATTAGTAATTGACCATTGACAATCTACGATTATTTTCCCCAAAAAACTGTAGTAGGATTATTTGATTACTCAAATTTTTGCGACAAACTCATCCGACTTTTTGTTTCAATCTTGTGATAAATTAGATGCACACCAACACGATAAAAATTATTTAATCTGGATTAATTCACGATTACCCTGTTGAATTGAGATTTAATATTCTTGATTTTCGAAATCCAATTTTTTGGATTTGTTCTGGCTTGCATCATCTTAGCATCTGACCCGAAACCAAAACCTATCAATTCACAACTTTTAACGATTGGCCCGATTGACAAAAACTGTTCCAAAGTTTGCTAAAAAACAAGCTTTGGAACAGTTTGATTGACGAAATTAGAATTTTTCACTTCGTACCAATCACTTCATTGCCTTGTAAAATCATCTTAATTCCCGTTACTTTTTTGGTCGTGGCATCACGTGTAAAAATGATTGTAGAGCCGTAAGAACTGGTAGAGAGATACGTATCAGTGTCTTTCTGTTTGAGCAATTTATTGTTTCCATAATTATCCGCTTCGCCATAAAGAAAACCGCCATCTTTGGTAACTTTATAAACCGAAAAAAAATCCTTCATTTTATATTCTCCCAAGTATTCATCCAAGCTATCTGCAACAATTTGTTTTTGAAAAATTGACTTTTTTATGGGCGTTGGCTTTGCCCAAAGCGTGGTGTTCATACCCATACACAAGGCAATAAGGATAAATTTTTTCATGTTATTTCGTCTGATTGTTTTGAGTTATTTAAAATGTCTTAATTTTCAATAAACGGCCATATTGTCATCTATTTCATTTGCCCAGGCATTTATGCCGCCCGTGAGGTTTTGTAAATTGCTGAAACCATGATTTTGAGCTAAATATTCTATCACACTCGCCGACCGAAAACCATGATGGCAGTAAACCACCACCGTTTTATCTTTTGGAATATGTTTTATATTAGTCGGAATATTACTCATCGGAATCAAGACCGAATTTTCAATCCGACATGTTTCGTATTCATTCAAATTTCTAACATCTAAAATAAAAATATTTTCTTGTTTTTCTATCCTTTGGTGTAATTCTTGAACGGTCATTGATTTTTTAAGTACTTGATTATTGGTAGTTTGGGCATTTTTTTCTCCTAACGGAAATATCAATTCTTCGGCATTTTTTCTACGACTTACTTTTATTTTTTGAGAGGTATTTTCTAGTAAATCTACCATCAAAAGTTGCCCACTCAGCACCGTGCCAATCCCTGTAATCATCTTAATCACTTCGTTAGCTTGGTACATTCCTAACAAACCGGGCAAAATTCCCAACACCCCAATCGTAGCACAATTTGGGATTTCTAACTCAGAAGGTTGTTCGGGAAAAAGACAGCGATACGTAGGTCCTAAATTACCATCATTATCTTTAAAATTAAACACAGAAACTTGTCCCTCGAATTGATGAATTGCCCCATAAACAAAGGGTTTACAAAGTTTTACGCAATAGTCATTAATGAGATAGCGAGCCGTAAAATTGTCGGTGCAATCAATGATAATGTCATAATTTTTAATGAAAGTTTCCGCATTTTCAATTCTTAAATTTTGCTTAACTGCTTCATATTCAATGGCATCATTCATTTTGGCAAGATGTGAAGCTGCTGTTGTTGCTTTTGGGCTTCCAATGTCTTCAATTTTGTAAAGCACCTGTCTTTGCAGATTTGTCATATCCACCGAATCAGCATCCAAAATCCCAATTTTTCCCACGCCCGCTGCCGATAAATACAACAAGACGGGACAACCCAAACCACCCGCTCCGACCACCAAGACCTTCGCATTTTTA
>JBBAKZ010000475.1:0-871 GCA_040403275.1 Arcicella sp.
TTTTTCTCCGATACTGGAAAAGTATTCAATAATTCGTTCATACCCGCAATTGATTCATGGATTTTATCGGCTTGTGTTCCCACGTAGGCAATCATGCGATAAGTTTCATTTTTGTTGCTTGGCGTAACGTAGTATGCATAAGTTGAATACGCTAAGGCTTTTGATTCACGAATGGTTTGGAATACAATTGAGGACATACCACCACCAAAATAGTTATTGTACAACTCTACAATTGGCGTTTCTGCATTATTATACTGTATCGTTGGACGAACCCAGTTTACTTCCGCTTGCACCATGTCATAATCCGTAAATAAAACTTCTGGTTTCGTAGGCGTTTTAGTCTCAAAATTTGCAACAAGAGGTAAATCTGCTTTAAAAGTTGCGGGCGTTTTGTGAATATCTCCCACGATTTTTGCCAAATTTCCCATCGTTTGTGGGCCGTAGTATGTAACAGTATGTTTGTACGAAACTAAGTTTTGGAGGAATGAAATTAGCTCATCTGCCGTCAATGCTTTGAGTTCTGCATCGGTAAATTGCAAAGCATTTCTTGGATTTTTTGCCCCGTAAGCCGCATAAGCAGACAAACCTTGCAAAATAGCTGCTTTATTCAATTTGGCATCATTTCTTTGCTTTAAAATACGTCCTTTCAATAATTCCAAAGCGGCATCATCTTTCTTACCATTTGTCAATAAATCTTCAAAAAGTGACACCGTTTTAGCAAAGTTTTCGTTCAATCCCGACAATCCCAAGGTGATATGATGATCAGTATAAGATTGGTTGAAACTGCTCGCCAAACGATAGAATTCCGTACTAATTTGTTCGGCATTCATTTGGTCAGTTCCCACAAATTGAAGGTATTGTAAGGAAATCG
>JBBAKZ010000475.1:881-2353 GCA_040403275.1 Arcicella sp.
TTTACTATTCCAAGAACCCATATCAAAACGGTAAGCCATTCTGAATAAATCATTATCCGTATTTTGAACATACAAAGCATCCAAATTGCCGATTTTCCCTTTCCTCAAATCCTTTGAGAAATCCAACCATTTGGGTTCAATATTTGTCATTGGTGTCGTATTAACATCCTTCAAAAACGCCGATTGTGCTTCACGATTCACTTCTACGGGTGTGATTGTCGGTTTATCAACTTTTAAAATACTTGGGTCTGTTCCTTTTCTTTTATAAATAACTACATACCCATCGCCACAGTATTTTTTGGCAAAATCAATTACTTCTTGCTTCGTAACTTTGCTCAAAGCATCGTTAATGGCAGTTTCGTCGTTCCAGTTGGTTGCTTTTGAAGTAATGAAACTTCCCAATAATCCATACGCACGAGCAGTATTATTTTCTAAGCCTTGAATGGCCGTTAATTTGTAGTTTGCGGCAATGGCTTTGATGATGGTTTCGTCAAAATTTCCTGACTTTAATTTATCTAACTCGCCCATTAATAAGGCTTTGACCTCATCGAGGCTTTGGTCTTTTTTGGGTGTTCCCGTCATTGACCAAATGCTGTAATCTTTGTTCCATTCAGGACTTGAATTTGCCCGAAGTACCTTTTGGGCTTTTACCAAATTAAGGTCAATTAAACCCGCTTTCGAGTTCGACATTAACTCATCCACAATCGTACCCACAATTTTTTCTCTCGCATTCATTGCACCATTCCAACGCCAAGCAATAGAAATATTATCGGGTGTTGGTCCAAAAACTTCACGGGTAATTACGCCCGTTAAAGGGATTTCGGGAGTAGGTTTATATTCGGTAACAGGTTTCGTAGTCATATATTTAAACGAAGCCTCAATTTTCTTAATTAAATCATCCGAATTGAAATCGCCCGCCATGATAATTGCCATGTTGTTGGGGACGTAATATTTATTAAAATAGTTACGAATTTCCACCAATGAAGGGTTTTTTAAGTGTTCAATCGTACCAATAGTCGTTTGTTGTCCGTAATTATGCGTTGGGAAAAGCGCCGCATTTCGGGTTTCATAAACCTTACGTCCATCATTATCCAAGCCACGATTTTTCTCTTCGTAAACTGCTTCTAATTCCGTATGAAAAATACGTAAAACAGGGCTACGGAAGCGTTCAGCCTGTAATTTCAAGAAACGGTCGATGGCATTGGCGGGAATATCTTCGGTATAAACGGTTTGTTCGTAAGAAGTAAAAGCATTCGTGCCTTGTCCACCCATCGAAGCCATCATTTTGTCGTATTCGTTGGCAATCGCAAATTTGGCAGCTTCTCCTGATTTTGCATCAATTTTTTTGTAAATCGCCTTGCGTTGAGCCGAATCGGTGGTTTTGTTGTATTTTTCGTAAAGGGCATTCACTTGGTCGAGGAGTGGTTTTTCTTTCGACCAATCCAATGAACCGAATTTATCAGTCCCTTTGA
>JBBAKZ010000476.1:0-2353 GCA_040403275.1 Arcicella sp.
TAGCCAATGACGATAAATCTTCCTTAGGTTTGGGCGGTATGATTTCAAAATTGACCTACACACAACTCGCCACTCGGATGGGTACTCGGGTAGTTATTTTTGGCATGAAAACACCAAATGGAATCTTAAAAGCCATTGATAATCAAAATGGTACTGTATTTTCTCCACAGGCAATCGCCCTGAATGCACGACGCAAATGGTTGGCTTCGGGAAGTATAATTGCAGGAAAAGTGCAGGTAGATTCGGGGGCAGTGATGGCTTTAGAAAATCGTAGAAGTTTGTTGGCGGTTGGCATCAAAAAGGTCATTGGAAATTTTGAAAAAGGAGAAGTTTTTGAGATTTTGGACGAAAAGAAAAACGTTGTTGCCATTGCCAGAGCCAGAGAAAATTCGGAAGTCATTTCTATCAATCTAACAACCCAAAATTTTGAAGTGGCAAATGCGGATGAAATTGTGGTACTTTAATAATTTTGAGTTGAAATAATTACTATTTTTGACCTACAAAAATCACTGGGAGTCTAAATGCTCCACCAATTATGAAAAATATTTTTGCCCTTACGATTGTCAGTCTGCTAATTTTCGCTTGCAAAGGTCCAACTCCAGAGCCTGGTTCTGAACTTATCGTTAAACCCGATGGAAAGTTGGATATTAAATATACCGATGCTCGCTTAGAAACAAGTCCAACAACTATTCTCTCTAATAATGATGTTTTGGCCGTTTCTTTTACGATCAGAAAGAGTGCTGATGGAAGCCGTCCCGTAAAAATGGCCGTTTACGTAACAGAAAACCCTGAAATGAAGGGGATTTTATTGCTAGATAATATTCTATTGAAAAATGCTGATGAACAGACCAAAAGTTTAGAAATTAGTTTACCGGCGGTTGGAACCAATATTTTTCGCATTTTTTACGTAGATATAACGGATAATAAAGGTAAATTTTCTCGAAAAATTCTCAATCTAACGCCGAATGGAACCGACCAAATTACTGCTTGGGCGAACGTAAATTTAGGAATTCAAGGCAGTATTTTAAATTCAAGATTCTCCTCCGCAACGGGCGATGTTTATGCCGTTTGTGATTTAGATTCCAACCTCAATTTCGTAGATATTACTTATGCAGCCATTGGTTCTCCTTCCTTAAAACCCACTTTACTATCAAATCCTCGCCGGGGAGCTTTGGGTTTACCGACCACAGCCAGCGATAAAATTTGTGGAAATGTGAACGCCTCGGGAGGCTCACCAACTTTCTTTGCTCCCATAAACGTACCCATCGAATTTGGTACGGTGACTGACCTTTTTTTGAAGGGTTTAGCTATTCCGAATACCACGCAGGATTTGGCCATTGAAGCAGGAAAAATTTACATGTTTCAAAATACTCGCAACACAAATAACGGGAAATCAGTGGTTCGGAAAGGGGTAATCAAGATAAATTCCATTAGCAATACCATCACTTCAACGGGTCAAACAATCGCTTCGGGTGTGGTAAATTTTGATCTAAAAGTGCAACGGTAATGAGTTTTTTGGCCAGTAAAATACCATTCATTTAACGTATTCAAATCAAAAGGACGGCTTCGCTTTGAGCGAAGTCGTCCTCAACCTACGTAGTTATCACCAATTTTTCCTCATTTTAAAATGTGGAATTATGCCGAAGAGCAAATAAGAATCCCCGATAATTTCATAACCAATGGATAAATAGAACTTTACCGCATTTTCACGAGCATCAAGAATAATTTCGTGAAAGCCTTTTTCTTGGGCTACATTTTCTAAATAACTCATCAATAATTTCCCTACTCCCCTACCCTGTACCTCTGGCGAAACTGCCACGCAACGCACTTGTCCTTGGGTGGGCGTATTGGTTTGCATACGTGCAACCCCGACAATTTTATTGGTTTCATCTTCGACAACCATCGCATGGTCGGCTTGGTCTTCGTCTGTTAAAACCTCACTGCCTTTTAATTGTCCCCACGGTTCACGCAAAACCTTGAAACGGAGGTCATAATACTGTTCCCATTCTACTTGGGTTGCTGGCATTTTAATGGTTAGCATTTTTATGATGTTTACTTTTTATTTACTTAAAATATTCACTTTGTAATTACCCGTAAATGGCAGATTTCCTTGTAACATACTATTTTTTTCGGCAACCTCTCGCCCAATCGTAACGGTGTGACCTTGATTAATTTTAACGCATTTCGAAGATAATGGTTTTCTGCCAAAAGCTGATAAAATTAAAATAATTCGGTTTGTATTTTTTGGCAAGATTCTTGAACGATTTTAAGCATTGTCAGTCAACATACTAAGTAAACAAAAACTTACGTTAATTTATCCATTAAAAACACCCATGAAAAGAGCAAAATTATT
>JBBAKZ010000477.1:0-2339 GCA_040403275.1 Arcicella sp.
CGTTTCATGTCTATGGTGAAGTTAGATTATCCTTCTTATCAATCAGAACTGGATATCGTGAAAAGTACAACTTCGGATAAAAAATATAAAGTTCAAAAACAGGTTACCGGTCAACAAATTCTGGAATTTCAACAATTGGTTAGACGGGTTCCAGTAGCGGATAATGTAGTTGAATACGCCGTGAAATTAGTGCATAAAACTCGCCCAAATACAGAAATGGCGAATGAATTTTGCAATAAATATTTGGAATGGGGTGCTGGTCCAAGAGCCTCACAAAATCTAATTTTGGCAGCCAAATGTAATGCCCTTTTAAACGGAAAATATTCACCTGATATTGAAGATGTGAAAGCGGTTTCGATGGCAGTACTTCGTCATAGAATTGTTCGTAATTTCAAGGCTGAGGCCGAGGGTGTTTCGGTTGAGGATATTGTGAGAAAGATAATGTAGGATTTCTAAGTGTACAAATTAAAAGCCTCTCTATTTTGATTAGAGAGGCTTTTTGTTTGAATCTATCTGTCAAATCAATTAAAAATAAGGCCTAATCGCAAAGTTGTCAATGGAGCGAATAGGTCATCAAATGTTCATTTACAATTTCGTCTTCAATTTGTTGAACTATTTTCTTACATTTGCCTAAATAAAATTCTTACTCAATGAGATTAAAAACACTGCTGTATTGTGCCATGCTAATTATTTGCTGTCAAACATTGGAGAGTTGTGTTTGGGCGAGAAGATGTCCTGAAAAAACGTGTAGAGTTACTAAAGAACATAAACATGAAAATGGCACTTATCGTCCTCGAGCGGCTTTTTCTTGGGTTACAACCAAAAAGCATTGGCCGTGGAGTCGTTTGGGAGGCGGGAAGAAATTTAACGGACAGAAGGATAAAAAAACGGGAAAGCCTAAATTTAAATATACGCTACCAGGCGAAAAACAGTAATAAAATTAATAAAATATTCATGGCAAGGCTTTGAGTCATGCCATGAATTAGTACAAATAATTTTTAATTATTAATTTCCACCATTTTTCACCCGCCCTTTTTCATCTTCCAATCCTGTTTGACGTTGACGAGCGGCTTTTACTTTATTATTCCCAAAACGATAAGTGAATGTAATACGAGCTGTTCGACTTTCCCAACGATTAGCCACCTGAACATCAATGTCGTTAAATAGAAAGCTTCCACTAAATTTCTGGGTCCAAAATACATCATTTACGTTTAATTTCAACGTTGCTTTGTCATTCAAAAATTTCTTTTGAATACCGAATGAAACAGCACCCATAGGTTTTCCAACTAATTGTCCCTCAATAAATCCGGACTGATACCAACCGCTCAATTCCAACGAAAACTTTTTAGTTATCGTAAATTGATTGGTCATATTGGCATTATAAGTGGTAGCACGAGCATCCAAAGATTGATAAATTGTGTTTTCCTGCCCGTCGGTTCCAATCGTAACCTTTGGAATATCACCTACGTAATGATTGTTGTATAAATTGAAATAAGTATTGCTAAACCACCATTTAGTAATCGGAATTGGAACGGAGAAAGCAATCCCAAAATTATCTACATATCCAATATTATATTTCGTTACGTTTGTCAATTTTAGCGCATTATTTTGTTGTAAGATATCAGTTATTATACCGTTGGTTCGGCTGTAATTGATGGTTGTCGTAATGGCATCCATAAACGTATGTGATAATTCCAAAGCATCGGTATATTGTGGTTGCAATAATTCATTGCCTTTTTGAAAGGTGTAAGGGTCGAGGAAGTATAAAAACGGATTCAAATCCTCGTAACTCGGGCGGTCAATTCTGCGGCTATACGATAATCCCAATTGATGTTTTTCGTTTAATTTTTCACGTAAAAATACACTTGGAAACAAATTTGTATAGTTTCTGTTCAATAATTCAAGGCCTTTCAGGGTTCCTTGTCCGATGGTATTTTCAACTCTTAATCCCAGTTGCACGCTCAATTTTTTATACTGTTTTGAATAATTTATATAACCCGCATTGATATTTTCTTTATACAAAAAATCACGGGTACGAGTAGGGTCAAGAACACGATTATTTAGGTCGCCAATCAAGAATTCAAAGCGCATGTCATTGTTTGAATACACATAACTTGACTTTAATCCAGCTTCAAATTTTGCGGTTTTACTTATCGGATATGTCAAATCAGTTTTGAAGGAATAAATATTAATTTTTGAATCCGTCATACCATCTTCATTACGAGTTTGACGAAGAATATTCAAAAGGTCGTATTTAGCAGTGCGATATTTCATATTATTATTGGCATTATAGCGAGCATAATCAGCATCCATTGTCCATTCTTTACCCCTAGAGCCAA
>JBBAKZ010000478.1:0-2336 GCA_040403275.1 Arcicella sp.
CTCGGGAGGATTTTCAATTTATGCTCTAGGTGCTGGGGCGGAGTTGGTTCATTCGGTGGATGTTTCACAAAAAGCAATCGATTTAGTTACCCAAAACGTAGCAGCCAACAATTTTCAAGGACTTACGCACGAAGCTTACGCTGAAGATGTGATGAAATATCTGAAAGCAAATGACCAATTTTATGACCTTATTGTGCTTGACCCGCCCGCATTTGCCAAAAATGTGGCGACTCGGCATAATGCAGTTCAAGGATATAAAAGACTCAATGCCGAAGGTTTTAAAAGACTGGCAAAGGGAGGAATTTTATTTACTTTCTCTTGCTCGCAGGTGGTAGATAGAGATTTATTTTACAATACTGTGGTAGCTGCCGCTTTGGAAGCCGGCAAACAAGTAAAAGTGTTGCATCATCTCACACAACCCGCCGACCATCCGGTAAATTTCTTTCATCCAGAAGGAAGTTATTTGAAAGGATTGGTGCTTTATGTGGAGTAGATTTCGGTGAACGGTACACGGTGAAGGGTGAACGGTATTCGACCAAAGTATAAAGATAATTACATACAAAAGGTCAGAAATTAATTCTGACCTTTTTATTTTGCCGTGAAACGTTCACCCTTTACCATCAACCTTCAATTTAATTCACAAATCTAAACAAACGGCTCCACCTAATTTTCGAGAACCACGATTTATTTGGATCGAGTGACATCCACACAAAAACGGCTTTTCCAACCACGTGGTCAGCGGGAACAAAGCCCCAATACCGTGAATCGGCAGAATGATGACGATTATCTCCCATCATAAAATAATAATCTTGCTTGAAAGTATAAGACTTGATAATTTTTCCGTCAATTTTAATAGTGTAACCTTCAATTTCTACATTTTTATTACCTTCGTAATATTTGATAACATACTTGTATTTATCAACATTTATTGAATCCAATTGAATCGTAGAACCTTCTTTTGGAATTAATAGTGGTCCATAATTATCTTTATTCCAAACATAAGAACGACCAAACATGGCCGTTGAACCATCATCTTTGGTCATACTATCTTCACCATCGGGTGTTCCTTTCGGTGCTTTCAGAATCTCTACATTTACAAAAGATTTCAATTTTTTAAATTCTGCAATATTGGATGAAGAAGTGTTAACCACATAATCATGCAGACCAACAATTGAAGAATCCTGAGAAGTTAGTTGTACTTCTTGCCAGTTAAAATTAGGCTGTCCCGTAGCATCAACACCATTGGTAATGTCATACTTATCAAAAAACTCCTCATTCAAGGTTTCTTTTACTTTCAATAAATATTCATGTTGCATTTTCTCTGGATTTTCCATCGGTTTTCCATTGATATACACCTGCGTGTCACGAATTTCCAAGGTGTTTCCCGGCGTTCCTATACATCTTTTGATATAATAGGTTCTTAAATCCACGGGTGCATCACCATCGGGAAGATAATTTGGTACGTTGAAAACGACCGCATCGCCTTGTTTAACTTCCGAAAATCCAGGTAACCGTTTAATCGGTAAATCTAACAAAGTTGAATATGATGGCAAATCCGTTCCCCAAATCTTCTGGTGCGTTAATGGCACTTGCAAAGGTGTTTTTGGCGTACGAACACCGTAGTGCATTTTACTGACAAACAAGAAATCTCCCACCATTAAAGAGCTTTCCATCGAAGGCGTTGGGATGGTATAAGCCTCAAAAAAGAAGAAACGAATAAGCGTAGCGGCAACTACTGCGAAAACGACTGAATCAATCCACTCACGAAAAGCGGATTTTTGAACTGGTTTTGTTTTTTCTGACATTTTAATAATGGCAACCACCTAAAATAAGTACATAGAATTTAGTTTTAACATGTACCAATACTCTTACGATTGCTGAATGAAAATTAATACTTTTTAAAATTTATTTGTTAGTCGAGCTTAATCACTAATAATTACACAATACTCAATAATTCTTTCATGCCAAAAACGCCCTTTTTACCCACAATCCACTCTGCAGCAATAACAGCACCGAGGGCAAAGCCTTCTCTTCCGTGTGCAACGTGTGAGATTTCGATTTGGTCAATATCTGAAATGTATTTTACGATATGTGTTCCGGGTACTTTACCTTCACGAGCCGACCAAATGGCTACTTCTTCTGGTTTAGGAATTTCATTGCTTACCCATTTAGTTTTATCTTCCGAATTTTGGATAATACCTTCTGCCAAGGTAATGGCCGTGCCCGAAGGCGCATCTTTTTTTTCGGTATGATGGATTTCCGTGGTAGAAACGCTGTATTGTTTCTGAGGAGCCATCAATTTGGCTAGGGTTTTATTTAATTCAAAAAATAAATTT
>JBBAKZ010000479.1:0-2334 GCA_040403275.1 Arcicella sp.
TAAAATGTACAAACGAGTATTGTGAAGGAACTTGGCTTAATAAGAAAACTAATAAAAAAATTCCTGTTAAGTTAAAAATAAAGGAAGATGATACTTTCAGTTCATTTAAAATACGATTTAAAGAATATTATTCTTTTCTGAATCTTGATCCACAAGAACAAATGTCTATTGCTTTCAACATTGAAATCAACAATAAAAGGTATTTGTTTTTAGAAGGAGAAAGACCAACTTGTTTTTACAATAAATGTAGGAGTACTTGTTGTGGAGCAGAAGCTCGAATTTGCAAATTTTTTGAAATTGATAAAAATTGTAATGTTAAAAACTTAGGTGAATAGGAAACTGGATGCGATGATGGGACTTTGAAGGTTAGTGATTTTAGAAATCAGATTGAAAAGTTTAAGAAAAATAATACTGCTAAAATTGATTTTAAAATTACTTATCCAGATGAAAAAGAAACACGACTTTTCATAGACAGAGCAAATCTTGAAAAAGGACTACAAGTTGAGAAACCAGAAATAGAAGAAAATTAGTTTTTGAGATAGAGAGTTCTTGAAATAATCATATGAATTATTTAAAAATCGTGTAAAAATATAGCTTGAAATGCCTCACAAATGAAGTCACAAATTGTGACCTCAAAAAAATACAAAATCACAAGAATAAAAACACAACATGGCAAACACACAAACCATGACCGCAGAAATGCCCATGACTGAAACGCCCAAATTTTTATCGGGAGCTCAGGCAATCATGCAATGTTTAGTAGAGAATAATGTAAAAACCATTTTCGGGTATCCAGGCGGGGCAATTATGCCTACCTATGATGCCCTTTACGACTATCAAGACCGCATCAAACACATTCTTGTACGTCACGAACAAGGTGCTGGGCACGCTGCACAAGGCTACGCTCGTATGACGGGGAGAGCGGGAGTTGCGATAGTGACTTCTGGTCCCGGAGCAACCAATTTGATGACCCCAATCGCTGATGCACTCTTAGATTCAACACCAATGGTTTGTTTGGTCGGACAGGTGAAGGCTAATCTCTTAGGAACGGATGCTTTTCAAGAATGTGATATTATCGGAATGTCGATGCCCATAACCAAATGGAATTATCAAATCACGGATGCGGATGAGATCCCAGAAATCATGGCAAAGGCGTTTTATATTGCAGAATCTGGTCGCCCTGGCCCTGTTTTATTGGATATTACTAGGACAGCACAAGCGGATTTTATGACAAAACCGTTTATCTATAAGCCTTGTGATGAGATTGTTAGCTATCGCCCAAGGTATATTCCAAAGCAATCGCAAGTTGAGGAAGCGGCAAAATTAATTAATGTTGCCCAAAAGCCGTACATCTTTGCTGGACACGGCGTTTTGATTGCGAAAGCCGAAGAAGAATTGGATGCTTTTGCTCGTAAAACCGATATTCCAGTGGCAACCACGCTCTTAGGAATGTCAGCTTTACCGCATAATCACCCCAATTATATTGGTTGGTTGGGAATGCACGGTAATTATGGAGCCAACGTTTTGACCAACGAAGCGGATTTAGTTATTGCCATCGGCATGCGTTTTGATGATAGAGTTACGGGAGATTTGGCGCAATTTATTACCCAAGCCAAAGTGATTCATATCGACATTGACCCAGCCGAAATCAATAAAAACATCAAAGCCAATGCACCCATTATTGGGGATGCTAGAGAGGCTTTGAAAGCACTTTTACCCTTGGTCAAAGAACGTAAACATACCGAATGGAAAAAAGAATTCAAGAAATATGACGAAATAGAATTCGAGAAAGTTTCAAAACGTGATTTATTTCACGATGGCGACCAAATCAAAATGGGAGAAGCCGTGGCGATGCTTTCGAAAAAAACGAAGGGTGAGGCAGTTACGGTAACTGATGTGGGACAACACCAGATGATTGTCAACCGCTATTATGAGTACATGAAGCCCAATTCCTTAGTAACATCGGGCGGTGCTGGTACGATGGGGTTTGCCCTTCCAGCCGCTTTTGGGGCGAAAGTTGGCGCTCCCGACCGTGAAGTGATTGCCTTAATTGGTGATGGTGGTTTTCAGATGACGATTCAAGAATTAGGAACGATTGCCCAAAGTGGTTTACCCGTAAAAATTATCATTTTGAATAATAATTTCTTAGGAATGGTTCGGCAATGGCAACAATTATTTTTCGAGAAGAGATATTCATTCGTGGAACTTCAAAATCCTGATTTTATTGCCATTTCAAAAGGATTCGGAATTGATGCCCACAAGGTTTCTGATCGTGCCGAATTATCGGTAGAATTGGACAAAATGTTGGCCGCAACGACGCCGTATTTATTAGAA
>JBBAKZ010000480.1:0-1684 GCA_040403275.1 Arcicella sp.
TGGCTGCTTCCGCCTTCTTTTCTTCATCATTCTGAATTTTATCAGGATGCCATTCCTTGATTAAATTTCTGTAAGTGGTCTTTAATTCAGCAAGTTCGGTTGTTTTGGTTGCTCCAAATAATGCTCGGTACGAAATAATCTTTTTCATTAATTTTTTTGTAATGGTAAATTTTTACAAATTTAAGGCTCTAAATTGACAAACCCAATTTAAACCTAAAGACTTGATAATCAGACGCAAATTTTAGGAATTAATGCTCTTTAAACTTCTTTTATTCATATATAATTCTTAATATGGCTACGAGTAAAATTTTACCAGTGAATTAGGTGATTAAAATGATTTTCAGTTTGACTAAATTGTTTCTAAATAATTTATCCAAAATAATTTTTTTAGAATCCTACCAAGATTTTATGTTACGATTTTAATTTAGCAACATAATTCTGCAAGTTTGGGTTTTCATTCTTATTTTTGCAATAAATAAACAGGCGGTAGGATTTAGATTTAGGTTTTAGTTTTCAATTACCAAAACCTATGCCCTAAACCCTAACCCCAACGAAACTGATAACTAATAAAAACATATCATGGCTTTTGACTTAGAAATGATTAAAGCGGTTTACGAAAAAATGCCATCACGCATTGAGGCAGCTCGTAAATTAGTGGGTAGACCCCTTACTTTGACTGAAAAAATTCTTTATTCTCATTTGTGGGAGGGTAACCCAACCAGCACTTTTGAGCGAGGTAATTCTTACGTAGATTTCGCCCCAGACCGTGTGGCCATGCAAGATGCAACGGCGCAAATGGCGCTCTTGCAATTTATGCAAGCGGGTCGTCCACAAGTGGCAGTTCCTTCAACCGTTCACTGTGACCACTTAATTGAAGCTAAAGTCGAATCAAAAACAGACCTTTCTATTTCGATAGATAAAAATAAAGAAGTGTTTGACTTTCTGTCATCAGTATCGGATAAATATGGCCTAGGCTTCTGGAAACCTGGTGCGGGAATTATTCACCAAGTTGTTTTGGAAAATTATGCTTTCCCGGGCGGACTAATGATTGGTACTGATTCTCACACCGTGAATGCGGGAGGTTTGGGTATGCTTGGAATCGGTGTTGGTGGTGCTGATGCTTGTGATGTAATGGCGGGTTTAGCTTGGGAATTGAAATTTCCTAAATTAATCGGAATCAAATTAACGGGAAAATTAAACGGTTGGACTTCTGCAAAAGACGTTATTTTGAAAGTGGCGGGTATTCTTACGGTAAAAGGTGGAACGGGTGCAGTAGTTGAATACTTTGGCGAAGGTGCCACTTCAATGTCATGTACTGGTAAGGGAACGATTTGTAATATGGGAGCTGAAATCGGCGCTACCACTTCAACTTTTGGGTACGATGATTCAATGGCACGTTATTTACAATCAACGGGTCGTGCAGAAATTGCGGCTTTGGCTGATGGAATCCGTGAACATTTAACGGCAGATTCAGAAGTGTACGCCAATCCAGCGTTGTATTTCGACCAAGTAATAGAAATTGATTTGAATGAGCTTGAACCACATTTAAACGGGCCTTTCACGCCAGATTTAGCAACGCCTATTTCTAAAATGAAGGAAGCAGCTGCTGCAAACGGTTGGCCTACAAAAATTGAAGTGGGTTTAATTGGAAGTTGTCCGAACTCTTCATATGAAGATATTAGTC
>JBBAKZ010000480.1:1694-2331 GCA_040403275.1 Arcicella sp.
TCAAGTAGCTGCCAAAGGCTTAAAAGCCAAAGCTGAATATACCGTAACACCTGGTTCTGAATTAGTAAGATACACAATTGAGCGTGATGGTTTTATCGGTACTTTTGAAAGTATTGGTGGAAAAGTATTCTCAAATGCTTGTGGACCATGTATCGGTCAATGGGCAAGATTTGGGGCTGAAAAAGGAGAGAAGAATACCATTGTTCACTCTTTCAACCGAAATTTTGCAAAACGTGCGGATGGAAATCCGAATACGTATGCTTTCGTAGGTTCACCAGAATTGGTAACAGCGATGGCTATTGCGGGTGATTTAACTTTCAATCCTTTGACTGACTATTTAACTAACGAAGCGGGCGAACAAGTAAAATTAGATGCACCAAGCGGAAACGAATTACCTCCAAGAGGATTTGATGTAGCTGATGCTGGATACCAAGCACCAGCCATTGATGGTTCGGGTGTTGAAGTGAAAGTTTCGCCAACTTCTGATCGTCTGCAATTATTAGAACCATTCGCAGCGTGGGAAGGAACGGATTTATTGGGCTTGAAATTATTGATAAAAGCAAAAGGAAAATGTACCACCGACCATATATCTATGGCAGGTCCTTGGTTGAAATATCGTGGACATTTGGACAATATT
>JBBAKZ010000481.1:0-2322 GCA_040403275.1 Arcicella sp.
AAAATTTCTGCTCCCCAACGATTAAAAATCTTGACTTCAGCATTGGGATAATCTTCAATTCCTTCCAAAATCCAAGTCTCGTTTATGTTATCATCATTGGGGGTAAAACCCGTTGGAATTTGAATTTTTGTCTTGACCGTTATCAAAATCGTATCTTGATTGGTACAATTACTGGACAATGATTTCGCACTCAAAATATACTGTGTAGTAGCATTAGGGGAAGCCAGGGGACGACCCACCGAGCTACTGCTTAATCCCTCAGCAGGAGTCCAACTTAGGATTAAATCATTTTTGTAACTACCTGATACACTGCTTTTTATGGTAATAGTGTCGCCCTTAAAAAGGGTAATATCATTGCCTAAACGTACTTTTGGGGTTAAATCCACAAAGGTAATTCGAGAAGTTTTGGTGTTGCAACCAAACTCATTGGTGTAAACATAGGTAATCGGTGAAGGACCAAAACCTGCCAATAAAGGCGAATAAACCGTTCCCGTAACTCCTCTACCCGAAAAAACCCCTTTTACAGCATCATAAGGCTGAACGTAAGGCTGTAAATTAATCCGATTTCCACCCGTTCCACAGGTTGGATAAATGGTATCAAATTTTACGGGCGTGAGTGGATTTACCTTTAATTTCAAGGTATCCGACGTTTTCTTGCAAGTATTCGCATCGGTGATTTCTACTTTATAAATCCCAGTTTTCAAGACTTGAAATCTTGAATTTGTACTTTTCTGAACGGATACGCCATCTTGAAACCATCGGTACTGATTTCCCGAACTCACATTGGCATTCAGTGGAATAGAATCACCCTCGCAGATAACCTTTTTGCCCGTTAAATTTGTTATAATTGCCTCTGGTAATGGATTAATCTTCACATTTGCGGTTAAATCATACTGACAAGACCCCGACAATTGTGTCATTCGAACATTGTATTTTCCCGTTTTTTGTGCTTGAATATACACATTTCTGGCGGTAATAGTATCGGTAATATCTCGTGTCCAGAGATACAAATAATTGCCCGCATTGAAAGCTCCTACACTCACTGGCTGCACCTGTAATGCAATGCCTGCGGGTGTTTCACATGCTTCGGCTGTATTGGGTGAAACCTCAAATTTAATCCCAGACTGAAGAGAAACAGTCGTTTTCTCCGAAGTTGTGGAACCACTACAACCTTGTTTATAACTAATGACAACGTTATATTCTCCCGCTTCTGTTACTTTTAACTTATAACTATTGGCATTGGTAATATTAGTGTTATCTTTTTGCCATTGGTATTGATAAGTAGGGTTTTCTTTGGTTGCAATTTCAACGAAACCAAATTCACAAATATTAATAGCAGTTAATTGAGTAGGATTTGGGGCTGTATCATTATCTTTGAAAACAACTGGTTTGGCAGGAGGAGGATTGCAATTAATGACTTTTAATTGAAAATCCCGGCGAACCTGTCCAATTACAAATCCATTTCTTAGTTCTTCCACCAAAACAGAAAAGACGTACAAACCCAATTGGTTGGATGTAACCGTAATAGTCCCAGTGGCATCAATGGTCATGGCAGGACTACTGGGAATGGCCGTATTGGCACCATAACCACTCGTCCAACTGACTAGCGGATAGTTTGAAGAGCCACGTGGATTAGGAAGCGGATCATTAGTATTGCTGAAACCGTTAAATGGAGTTACAAAGGAATAACGCAATTGGTCTCCATCGGCATCAGTTGCGCCATTATCAAATTTAAAAGGTTGTCCCGCACAGATATATTCTCCATTAGGAGGAGTAAATTGTGGAGCAGAATTTTTGAATTCGTTACCATTCGCATCTTTGAGCGGAGGAAATTCAAGGTAAAATAACATTCCTGCAACCGAAGAGTTTTCAATATTACTGGCGGCATTTCTACAACATCTATCCCAAACTACGTAATATCCCTTGGGGTCGTTGTAAAGATTCGGGTCGAGGTAAATATTTTCGGTAAATGAAATAATAGAGACGTTTAATCCTTGACTGGCAGCACAACTTTCATTGGTATATACAAACGGAACTCCTTGTAATTGATAACTAACTAGGGTTATCGACTTCATAAGGTTATTGTTGCTTTTTTTATAAATAGCTACTTTTAGGTTATTGTCAGCGGCATTAGTGGGAGTTCTAGTAGCTTTATCGAAGAAAAGATTTAGCTTCAATTCATAATATCCGTTTGTGCCCGTATTATTTAATTCAAAATTACCACCCAAAATATGGTTGGCTCGAACTGAAAAACTGGCAATAATCAAAATAAAAAATAATCTAAAACGGTAAAATTTAGACATGACTTCTGGATTAAAAATG
>JBBAKZ010000482.1:0-2313 GCA_040403275.1 Arcicella sp.
AAAGGTATTATCCGACAGAATTAAAGTGATGGTAACAACTGAACCTGGCGAGAGTTTTTTGGACAAAATGATTGCTTTGGTCGAAGGTGCAAGTCGCCAAAAAACGCCCAACGAAATTGCCTTGACGATACTTTTAGCGGGATTTACCTTGGTATTTATCATCGTAACAATCACGCTTAAACCTTTCGCTGATTACGCCCATACGCCCATCACGATTGCCGCTTTTATTTCGCTATTTGTGTGTTTAATTCCAACAACCATTGGTGGTTTATTATCCGCCATCGGTATTGCGGGAATGGACAGAGCCTTACGGGCAAATGTTATCACAAAAAGTGGGAAAGCCGTAGAAACTGCGGGGGATATTGACGTTTTATTATTGGACAAAACGGGAACAATTACCATCGGAAATAGAAAAGCAACCCATTTTTATCCAGCTAAGGGCGTGGATGAAAAGCACTTCATTAATTGTACGGTACTGAGTTCAATGTCAGACGAAACGCCCGAGGGAAAATCTATCATTGAATTAGCTGGAATTAAGCCTGAAAGTTTAAAAGTAGAAAATCCAAGATTTATTAAATTTACGGCAGAAACCAGAAGTTCAGGCATTGATTTTGGGAATTTTAGAATCAGAAAAGGAGCATCGGATTCGATTAGGAATTTGGCACAACAAGCAGGAAATCCTTATCCAGAAGAAACTGCTTTGAACGTGAAAATAATTTCCAGTAATGGCGGAACACCTTTAGTAGTGTCTGAAAATGAGAAAATTATCGGCGTAATTGAATTGCAGGACATCATAAAGCCTGGCATTCAAGAACGTTTTGAGCGGTTGAGAAAAATGGGGATTAAAACGGTAATGGTAACGGGTGATAATCCTTTGACGGCTAAATTTATTGCTGAAAAAGCCGGCGTTGATGATTTTATTGCCGAGGCAAAACCCGAAGATAAAATGAATTATATCAAGAAGGAACAACAATCGGGCAGATTGGTAGCCATGATGGGCGATGGCACCAATGATGCTCCTGCCTTAGCACAAGCCGATGTGGGCGTGGCAATGAACAGTGGAACGCAAGCCGCAAAAGAGGCAGGAAACATGGTGGATTTGGATAATGACCCCACCAAATTGATTGAAATTGTGGAAATCGGAAAGCAGTTATTAATGACTCGTGGCACGCTCACCACTTTCTCAATTGTCAATGACGTTGCCAAGTATTTTGCCATCATTCCAGCTTTGTTTATTTTGGCAATTCCATCGTTGCAGGGCTTGAATATCATGAATTTACACAGTCCAGAAAGTGCGATTTTGTCGGCGGTAATTTTCAATGCCATCATCATTCCATTTTTGATTCCATTGGCATTGCGTGGCGTAGCATATAAACCGATTGGGGCAAGTGCTTTACTCCGTAGAAATCTGTTAATTTATGGTTTAGGAGGCATTATTGTTCCTTTTATCGGGATAAAATTAATTGACATGTTAGTGTCAGTATTCGTTTAATCATCCTTGAGGAATGAGCTTTGAGCGATGAGAAAAAAGGTATAAATCTAATTAAATTTCATATTCCCTAAATCTCGTGAATCAAACTCATTGCTCAAAGCTCACAACTAAAAGCTTTAATCAAATGAAAACCAACCTTTTTCCAGCCATAAAATTGACAATAATTTGTCTGATATTTTTCTCAGGAATATACACGATAATTATGTTAGGCATTGCCCAAATTTCTCCAAACAGAGGTAAAGGCAACACTATTTCTCAAAACGGTAAAACCTATTACAGTAATATCGGGCAAAATTTTACGGAAGATAAATACTTTAATTCTCGTCCATCTGCCGTTAGTTATAATGCCGCAGGTTCGGGTGGAAGTAACAAAGGAGCAACAAACCCTGAATATTTAGCGGTTGTTCAAGCTCGAATTGATACTTTTATGGTGCATAATCAAGGGGTTAAAAAATCGAATATTCCAGTCGAACTAGTAACGGCGAGTGGGAGTGGTTTAGACCCCAATATTTCGGTAGAAGGGGCAAAAATTCAAGTAAAACGTATTGCCAAAGTTCGGAGTATTTCGGAAGAAAAATTATTACAACTTATTGAGAGTCAAACAGAAAAACCATTATTTGGCTTATTTGGAACTTCAAAAATCAATGTCTTGAAATTAAATTTAGCTTTAGAGAATAGTAAATAAACATTAGCGGATAGATAAACCGTTTTAAAAAACAATTCATCTGCATTCAAAAAAAGAAACAAAATACACATGAAAACCTTATTTTTATCCTTGATAAGTGCCTTTGCTTTAACTGCAAACGCACAAACCGACAGTA
>JBBAKZ010000483.1:0-2308 GCA_040403275.1 Arcicella sp.
AACAACCATCCATTCCGCCAACAAAGCCAAAGAATGTGCCTCACAAGTCCAATTGATATGAAAGAGTTTGGAAGAGGACATTTTATAAAGTATCGGATTCTCGTAGGCCGTTAAAAGGCCAGCGATAAAGAACGGAGAATTTGTATCAACGACGTTGAGCAGTTTCACGGTGGGTTTAATCTCGATGTCGTTTCTATTGATAACAATATTCCTTTTTAAACTTGTTTCTAACAAAATTCTATCCATCATTTTCAAACCCTTATTCTTTAAATAATGCAAAATGTCTCCTTCTAATTTTTTACGACAAATTTCTAATTCAGGAATATGAAATTTATTCATCAATCGCATGACGTGATACATAATCAGGGGCGTGCGGGCATATTGATGAGCCACCCGAAAAGGTTGTTCGATGTATTGATTTGTAAGGATAATTTGCTGAATATATTTAACCGAATCGTGCCCATATTCATCTAATTCCAAACCGAAAGATAACAAACAATAGAGCATATTCGACAAAGCACAAGCGTCAAATTCGATGTACATATTTTTGCCAAACCACGTGGAATAAGCATTCAGATTTTTGTATGCTGGGAAAACGTTTTTTATTTGATTTTTATACTTGTTCGAATGACTTATAAGCTTGTTTTGCAACCACTTAGCTTCTTCTTTCGTGTGCGGAAGCGTCATATAAATCATGGCTGTGTCATCAATATCATCGGGAATTTTGAAGTGATTGAAACGGTGCAGAATGTTACCGTGTGGAAAGTGTTGTGAGGGATTGGTTTGGAAGAAATTATAGGTATTTAATCCATCTTTATTTTTAAATAAAGGGTAACTTTCAGTGGACTTTTTTGTAATATTTTCTACTAATAATTGAGATTCGAGCGATAGTTTTTCTTTAATATTATTGAGTGTAAAAACCGTAATTGCCGTAAAAAATACATTGGTATCTGGACGCCGATAACGGAGAAATTTATTACTCCGATAAGCCTCAAAAATACCTTTTGGAAAGTATTTTCGATTAGCAGTATCTTGTAAATATGCAATATTTTGTATGAGTTCGTCTATTGTCATTTTTGGCTTGCCACCAAGGCTCAGAGGAATTTAAACGAAAATAAAAATTGAAGTCTTCACGCCTAGATGGCTAAAAAAATCATACCTTTTTAAACATCGAATTTTCATCAACAAATTCGTTTTCAGCCATTTGAATACTGTTTATTTCTGTACTGAAAATCTCAAACACTTCTAAAGGATGCAATTTTTTTGCTCTGCAATTAGTGGATATTACGGTCAGATACATTTGTTTTAAGGTTTTAGCTTGTGTAGCTATTACGAGTAATTCATAGTAGGCTTTTATTTCGAATTCTTGGGTAGTGGTTTTGATAATTATAAAGGATAATCCATTTTTATATTGGCTCTTTTATAATGGGAGGCATCCAAAGGAACTTCCACAAACCCAACGCTTAAATACATGGATATTGCGGGTGTAAGGGATCGATTTGAGCGCAAATATAATGATTTTGCTTTGCGTTTTTTTGCTTCTTCAATAGCTACAATACAAAGTTTTTTACCTATACCCAAACCTTGAGCACTCGGTGAAACGCCCATTTTCGCCAGTTCATAATCATTATTTCCATCGTGCACAAGGGCGGCGGTTCCCACGATTTCTTCTCCTAATTTGGCAAAATAACTTTGTCCACCTCCGGAAATAATACTTTCGGGGTCGTCTAATTGTTCTAAATCGTGCGCTTCAACGAAGAAGTATTTTTCAATCCATTCTACGTTGATTCTTTTGAAATCTTCTTTGTAAATTCCCTGATATTCAATGATTTGAAGCCCCCCATCGGAGGCGGTGGGGGCTATTTTTTTTTCATAAAAATGCGTATCAACAGCCATTATTGGAAAAACGGAGGGCAAATTTTGCTTTTCAATTAAGGTAAATCCGTTACGTTCATAAAATCTGATGGCAGCTTGTAGCTTTTCTATCGTTCCAAGGTAAAGGTTTTTGATGTTATTTTCACGGGAAGCAGTTTCCAAAATATCCATTAATCTCTGCGCAATTCCGTGTTCTTTTCCTCTAAATTCTTTTTTAACGAACATTTTTCTGATTGTGCCAATATTTTCGCCACAATCAATTAAGGCAATTGTGCCCACAACTTCTTCACCCGCTTTTGCAACCCAAAAATTACCTTTTCCGTGTTGATAAAAACTGGGAATATTTAGTAAATCTTGCTGTTCGTTGATGGTAATAGGAACTTGAAATTCATTTTGTTGAATATTCAAAATCATGTTTACGATATGCTCAGTG
>JBBAKZ010000484.1:0-2296 GCA_040403275.1 Arcicella sp.
TAAGGGTTCTATTCAAATCTTCCGATACCTGTAACCACAAAACACCTCCGCCAAAAATCACTAAAATGGTTGTTGATTTTATAATAACGGATAGGAATATTAGAAAAAAACTACCTTCAAAAGTGGGTAATAAAAGTGTTATTCCGTAAGTAAAAATTCCTAATAAAATAACCTTAATAGTTTGACTTCCAAATGGTTGAAGATTCATTTTTTGTTTAATAAAACCAAATTTAATTAGATTATAAACCATACCAGAAATCAACATGGCTAATGCCGCCCCGTTGTAACTATACAAAGGAATCAGAATTAAATTTGCCCCTAACAGAATCACAAATCGAACTACGTAAAGCAATAAATCGTATCGGAAATACGGTGAATTTTTCAGAATTTCGGAATTTAAGCCCGTTGCCATGTCGAAAAGGCTGTATAGACCGACCATTAAAACGACAAATTTACCTTTTTGATAGATGTCTGAATGGGGTATAATTTGAAAGATTGAATCAATATTACTCCAAATTCCTAAGAACAAAAATGTTCCAACAATCAATAAATTGAGGGCTGATTTTTGGTAAATTTCACCCACGTGTTCGAGGTCATTATTTCGCCAAGATTCCGCCAAAAGTGGGTCACTGATGGAGGCAATGGCATTTTTGGGAATGGCAATCACTAAACCGATACTCAAAGCAATGTTGAAAATGGCATTGTTTTTCAAACCACCCGCATAAGCAGGAAGCATTAGTTTTTCGATATGAGGCAAAATTATTGCCGCTGCCCCTCCAAACATCGTCCACAGTCCGTATTGGTACATTTCTTTGTCGGACAAAGCTAAAATTGAGTTTTAAGTAAAATTTTCCCAAGATTTTGATGTAAATCAGCAAGAAACAGACCGCTAAAAAGTACGCTAAAATAATCCCTAAAATTAGTTGATTGAAAGAAATGTATTGAAACCCAAAGAGCAAAGCCAAGACTGAATTTGTAGCTTTCAAGAATATTTCCCGAACAATGGCCGGCACAACGATACGGAGATGAACCTTACTATACGTCTCTAAAATAGTTTGATAAATCAAAAAGAAGGTAATAACAGGAAACGTCCAATAATAGTTGACTAATAAAGGGGAGTTTTTGGCGTAAACTGATTCAAAAGAGGGTTTTAGACCCATATAAATTAGCAAAAAAGTTACAAATCCCAAAAGAGGAGCGAGTAAAATATACCCAAAGAAACCATTATGTTTCCGTTCAGCATCGGCAAATTGATTGAAAAATCGTACGCCAACGTGGGGCGTTCCCAAGTGGGCAAATCCCGCAAAAACTAATGGAAAACTTGTCAGTGCCGTATACAATCCTAATTGTTCGGTGGTAAGGAATTTATTGTAAAGAAACAGCACATTGAGCGTACCAATTGCCACACCTACGTAGGTTACGACTGAATTTTTAATGCTTTGACGGATGATAATGCCCATTATGCTTTGCGTTGAATTAGTGATTTAGTGTAATATTTCTCAATAATTCCTTTGATGTAATCTGAACTTATGCAAAAATTAGGCATTTTTTTAAGGATAAAATCGGTAAAAATAGAAAGGTCAATTTCATACTCATTTCCTCCTTCCACAACTTCAACAATTGCCTTTTTATTCATAAATTCTTCCATCATTTCAACAATGAGATTGACATATATTTTATTCGGGAAAGCCACATTGATAGCACAATTTTGAAAGCCGTCTTTGATGAGTTCCATCGTCCAAAAAGCCACATCATCCACATCAATTATATATCTGGTGGCGTGATTGGCAACTTGGATTGTCTCGCCATTGATTATTTGATTGAAAAAATAATTGAACATGGTGTTAGGATTACCGATGCTTCCAACCACATTTGGGAGTCTGATAATCAAATACTTTTCAGTCTTTTCAATCAGAGATTCCATTTCCAATTTATGCAAAATGTATCTTGAATCTTTAAGGGCGGGGTCAAAAATGCTACACGTACTGAAATAGACCAATAATTTATCTTTTTGCAAAGCATTTTGAAGCAAGGATTTTTCTTTCAAATATTCAGCTTCGACCCTTAATTTAGAATCCGACACGCCCGAAGCAAACAAAATAATTTCCTCATTTTTATCAAAGTGTGGTTTAAATGATTGAGCAATTAAGCCATTTCCTATAATCATGTTTTGTGGATTGTGTGGGAGATGTTTGGGTTACTTTTTTCGATAAATTGCCACCGCCGTAACTCCTTGATTATTAAAAAGTGGAAGGCTTTTCACGATGAAACGAGTACTAACATGTACTAATTTTGA
>JBBAKZ010000485.1:0-2285 GCA_040403275.1 Arcicella sp.
CGTTCAAAACAGGCGGAATTATCGAAAAAATTTACGTAAAAGAAGGGCAAAACGTCCGAAAAGGACAACTATTGGCCACCTTAAATCTTACTGAAATCAATGCTCAAGTGCAACAGGCTACTGAAAGTGTGCAGAAATCTGAACGAGATTTAAAGCGTGTTACCAATCTTTACCGTGATTCTGTTGCCACGCTGGAACAAGTCCAAAACCTCACAACCGCTCTTAGTTTGGCAAAACAATCCTTAGAAATTGCTTCGTATAATCAAGGTTATTCCAAAATTTATTCCTCCGCTAATGGCGTGATTGTCAAGAAATTAATGAATGAAGGGGAACTCGCAGGCCCGGGAATGCCCGTATTTTTCATGAACGCTTCAGGAGCCAATGATTGGGTCATGAAAGTTGGAATTGCCGACAAAGATTGGACTCGCTTACACATAGGCGACCGTGCAACCGTAAATTTAGATGCTTTTCCCGAAACAACTTTCTCGGCTGTAATCTCAAATCTTTCGCAGGGAGCAGACGTAAATTCAGGGCTTTATCAAGCTGAATTAAAGTTGAATACGCAAGGCAAAAAAATGGCGACTGGACTTTTCGGAAATGCACAAATTACCCCTTCAATGATTCAAAAACACACTTCTATTCCAATTGATGCGGTGGTAGAAGGCAACGGTGATGAAGCTTTTGTTTATGTAGTTGATCACGGAAAAGCCCGTAAAATGCCGATTAAGCTGGTGAGTGTTGATAATGTACAAGCATTCGTAGCGAGTGGTTTAGCAGGAATTACGCAGGTAGTTACCGACGGTTCAGCGTATTTGGTGGAGGGGAGTAAGGTGAAGGTCATAAAATAAAATCACTATGAAAATCTCTGAATTCTCAGTAAAAAATTATCAATTCACCCTCGTGGTGTTTTTGGGAATATTATCCATCGGTATCTTTTCTTTATTGAATATGCCTCGTGGCGAAGACCCCGAGTTTTCGTCACCACAATTCGGTATAACGGTTATTTATCCAGGTGCATCTCCCAAAGATGTCGAAGAACTCGTGGCGGATGTGGTGGAAAAACGGCTCAATGAACTCGACAATATCAGCCGGGTTCGTAGTACCATTGTGGACGGTGCCGCTATCTTCCAAGCTGAATACGATTTTGATTCTGATCCTGAAGAAAAATATCAAGAGGTGGTGCGTGAAATGAACGCCGTTCGCAAGGATTTACCCGCTGAAATTTTGGATGTTCGCATTGAAAGATACCAACCCGATGGGGTGAATATTTACCAATATGCCTTAGTTTCTGAGAATTTACCCTACCATAAATTAGAAAAATATGCCGATGATTTAGAAAATCGTTTGGAGAAAGTTTCGGCACTTAAAAATATCAAATCGTGGGGGTTTCCGAAACGAAAAATTTCCGTCGAATTAAATTTGAGCAAATTAGCCCAAGACAAAATCCCACTTAATCGGGTATTGGGGGCAATTCAATCGGAAAATGTTAATATACCGGGTGGTTCGATTAATTTATCTTCTAAAAAATTCAACGTCAAAACTTCAGGAAATTATAAAGATATTGAGGAAATAAAAAATACAATTATTTTCTCGAATGGAACAAAAATAGTATTACTCAAAGACATCGCTGAGGTTAAATTCGACTACGAGGACGAAACCCACAAAACCCGACTCAACGGTCACCGAAGCGTTTTTGTAACGGCTTGCCAAAAATTTGGGCAAAATATTATCAAAGTTCGTTCACAAACCGACCCGGTGGTCGAAGAATTCAAAAAGACGCTTCCGCCATCGGTTGATTTAGTCAAAGTATTCGACCAAGCCGAGTCCGTTCAAAAGCGTTTGGCACGTTTTGCCAAAGATTTTGGCATTGCTATTTTACTGGTTCTCATCACCTTATTGCCTTTGGGTTCACGGGCGAGTTTGGTCGTAATGATTTCAATTCCGCTTTCGCTCGCCATCGGATTGACGCTTTTATACGCTTTGGGTTTCACCATTAATCAACTTTCAATTGTTGGAATGATTGTGGCTCTGGGTATTTTGGTGGATGATTCTATCGTGGTAGTTGAAAATATCGAGCGATTTATGCGCATGGGCATTCCTAAAAAACAGGCTGCCATTGATGCCACCAAACAGATTAGCATGGCCGTTATTGGCTGTACGATTCTCTTGATTTTTGCATTTCTTCCCGTGGCCAATTTGCCCGAAGCCGCCGGTAAATTTATCCGAAGTTTACCCATGGCAGTGTCCGTAACGGTGTTTGCTTCGATGTTGGTAGCCCTTACCAT
>JBBAKZ010000486.1:0-2281 GCA_040403275.1 Arcicella sp.
AATTGATAATTTTGAGGAAGTTTATCAAAGGTCGTAGCGAAGAATTTCTGTGCTTTTGCAGAAGTACAAATAAGTAGAAAAAGTAATAATTTGCTAAAAATTTTCATTTAAAACTTGAGGTTATATGGCTTAAATTAATGCGTTATTTTTTTAGATTTAAAAAAACTATCTGCTTAATATACGTTTTTTTATTAGTCAAAGATTTAGAAAAACTTCGTTTGTTTTACGAAATTTATACTATTATTTTATTTTCAAAATTAACCCTCAAAAACCCGTTTTATTTCATTAAGTTTTAATAATGCTTCAATCGGGGACATCGTATTAATGTCCAAATTTTTCAAAAGGACTTCAATTTTTTCCGTTTTTGGATTTTTCTCCGCCTCAAAAATAGCCATTTGAAAATTTTGTTTTGGCATTTCTTTAATGGTTTGGCGGTGCTGTTCCTTGGTACGGTTTTTTTCTAATTCTACCAAAATTTCACTCGCTCGAAATACTACATTTTGTGGAATTCCAGCCAATTGAGCCACATGAATTCCAAAACTATGCTCCGAACCACCTTCCTGCAACTTACGCATAAAAATCACTTTCCCATTAATTTCTTTCACTGAAACGTTGAAATTTTTGATTCTCGAAAAGTCATTTGCTAATTCATTCAATTCGTGATAATGCGTAGCAAAAAGCGTCTTAGGACGACAATTTGAGTGATTATGTAAAAACTCCGCAATTGCCCAAGCAATCGAAACGCCATCGTAAGTGCTCGTTCCACGACCAATCTCATCCATCAATACGAGACTTCTGTCCGAAAGGTTGTTTAGAATACTGGCTGTTTCGGTCATTTCGACCATAAAGGTTGATTCTCCTTTCGATAAATTGTCACTTGCCCCGACCCGAGTAAATACTTTATCGACAATCCCGATATTTGCTTCGGTTGCGGGAACAAAACTGCCAATTTGAGCCATCAAAACAATCAAAGCGGTTTGTCGCAAAAGAGCCGATTTCCCTGCCATATTTGGCCCCGTGATGATGATGATTTGCTGGGTTGAATCATCCAAATATAAATCGTTTGGCACATATTTTTCTCCCAAAGGCAATTGCTGTTCAATCACTGGATGCCGTCCATTTTTTACATTAAGTACCTTACTGTCAGACATTTCTGGCTTCGAGTAATTATTTTTAACCGCCACTTTGGCAAAATTTGTTAGTACGTCAAGCACCGCAATAATCTTCGCATTTTGCTGAATTTGATGAATATAATCGTTGGCTACATTGACTAATTCATTAAAAATTCTTTGTTCAATCACGTTGATTTTATCTTCCGCACCCAAAATGGTTTCTTCGTATTCCTTTAATTCGGGCGTAATGTATCTTTCGGCATTTACCAGCGTCTGTTTACGAATCCAATCTTCTGGAACTTTATCTTTATGAGCATTGGTAACTTCTAAATAATAGCCAAAAACTCGATTGAATGAAATCTTTAAGGAAGTAATGCCCGTCCGTTCAATTTCACGATTTTGAATTTGCATCAAAAAATCCTTCCCCGTGAACGCAATGCCCAAAAGATGGTCTAAATCTTCATCCACGCCCTGCCGAATCATTCCTCCTTGATTGCTCAAAATGGGTAAATCATCCCGCAGTTCTTTCTGAATTTTATCCAATAAAAACTGACAAGGATTGAGTTGGTCAGCGTATTTTCGTAAGAGTTCCGATTTTCGATTTTCGATTTTCGATGTTTGATTTTCAATCGCAGTTTTCTGAGCATTAATATTCGCTTCTTCGACTGCCGACTGCTTATAGTTGGGATTCAACACTTCATTCAAAAAATCATCGCTACTCATTTCATTTCTTTCAGTATCGTCGTCAAAAGCTCCCCCATCGGTGACTTTTATTTCTCTATCTTTTTCAGAACGAAAACCACCCACCATTTCTAAAGGCTTACCATTGATCAATTGCCAGCGAATGGGTTCGATGTGCAGAAGCGCTTTTTTGAGGGCTAATAATTCTCTCGGATTGATTCTACGCACGGCAACTTTTGAGATAAGTCGCTCTAAATCACCAATTTGCTTTAAATGAGATGCTAAACTTTCACGCAATTCTTCATTTTCTTTAAAATAAGAAACCGTATTTAATCGCTCTTGAATTTGCGTTTTTTCTTTGAGGGGTAAAACCAGCCATTTTCTTAACAACCTGGCACCCATCGGGGTCATCGTGTGGTCGAGAATTTGAATTAATGGAATCCCTCCCTCCTGCTGTGCCGATACCAATTCCAAGTTACGAATCGTGA
>JBBAKZ010000487.1:0-2279 GCA_040403275.1 Arcicella sp.
GAATGAGGCAAAATGAAGCCAATCTTTCGCTGGAGGATAAAAATCAGCAGCCATTAATTTCTCATTATAATCGCCTTCAGAAGTAAGCACATATTCTAAAGTAATCAGTACAAAATCTCCTTTTCTAAGGGTTGCTTTGAGTTGATCCATCATAAACCGGCTCCCTAATTTGTAGTGTAAAGAGGCATTAACCACGGGAATTCCTAATTCTCTTGACAACAAATCGCTATCTACACCAAATGCCATACTTGCACCGCTCATCAACATTAAACGCGGCCACGGCACAGAATCCAACAAGTGCATTTTGTCTTTCAGAGCCGCCAAATACGCATTTTTTGACTTTGGAGCGAAGGCTAAATCGGCTCGTCTTATTCCGTCAATTAATAGCAGTGGTACAAAGGCTACGAGTATGATTCGTGTAAAAAATTTAATAAGATTCAATCTATTATTGTGTTATTAACGAATGGTCGTTTAATTGACAAAATTACTTAGGACAAGGTTAAGAACATAAAATTATGACCATGAAAATAACTATAATTCATACAATAAATATTTCTTTCGAATATTTTTATACGCATCTAAATCTATTTTCCAAGATGCTCGAATTTGCTTTTCAGTCAAACCTGCCAGAATTTGCTTGCGAAGCGAATCACTTCCTGCCAATTTATCAAAGAAAGATGGACTGCTAAAAAACGTTAGTTTATTATCAGATTTTTGGTAGAAATCAATCAAGTACTTCAAAGTAAATGCTTGTTTACGGGCGTCAATTTTAGACAAATCTTCGCCATAACACAATTTCCCTTTTTGCGGAGGATTCTTTGCCCCAGGTTTGTCTTCGGGTGTAAAAGTGAAATTGCCATTTTTTGGATTTGGCGAACCAATTACTTGAAATTGCTTCTCCGTACCACGTCCCACACTTACCTCTGTGCCTTCAAAAAAACAAATAGACGGATACAAAAGCATGGATTGCAAGTTCGGCAAATTGGGCGAAGTGGCAATTGGAGGATTATACTTTGTTGAATGTTTATAGCCTAAACATTTGATAATCTGTAAATTACATTTTACATTTCCACTCAACCAACCTTCCCCGTTAATCATCTGAGCCAGTTCCCCAACCGTACACCCATGCACCACAGGCACAGGATTTAAACCCACAAATGAAGCAAATTTTCTATCCAAAACCGGTCCATCCACGTAATGACCGTTGGGATTTGGTCTATCCAAAATCAAAAGTTTTTTTGTTTGTTCGGCACACGCTTCCATAACGTAGTGCATCGTGGAGGTGTAGGTGTAAAACCTAGCTCCCACATCTTGAATATCAAAAATTACCACATCAATCCCTTCCAATTGTGCGGCAGAAGGTTTTTTATTAGCTCCGTACAAAGATACAATTGGCAGGCCCGTCTTTTTATCAATGCCATTTGCTACGTGTTCACCCGCATCTGCCGTTCCTCTAAATCCGTGTTCGGGTGCAAAAATGACCTTGATTTTTATTCCTAATGACAACATAGAATCAGCCAAATGCGTTTTCCCAATCGTAGAAGTATGATTTACGACCAAAGCAACCGTTTTGCCTTTTAAATCAGAAATGTATAGATTGGTTTGCTCCGCACCCGTTTTTAATCCTTTTGATGAATCAGTTTGGGAAGCAGCACAGGCCGTTGAGACCCAAATATTCAAAAAAATGAATGTGTTTTTTATAAAAGATAAAATCATGTTGTGTATCATTTTGGCAAAATCATCGTACTTTGTATTAAAATCAGTTTCGCTTCGTTGAGAAACAAAATAATTATTCAAATTTACAAAATACCGCATGAATTTTCCCTATTTCATTTCTCAACGTATACAAAATACTAAAACTTCTTCTTTTTCTGGCACCGTTACCAAAATCGGTGTAGGCAGTATTGCCGTAGGTTTGGCCGTAATGATTTTGGCTTTTGCGGTATTATTTGGGTTTAAAAATGCCATTAATCAGAAAATATTTAGCTTGGCGGGTCATATAAAAATTGCCAAGTTTTCTGCCAATGAATCTTACGAAGAATATCCGATAACCAAGCAAACGGATTTGTTCAGAAACTACAAAAAAATTTCAGAAATTGCTCATTTACAGACGGTTATTCAAAAGGCAGGTATCTTGAAAACTCGTCAAGACATCATGGGCGTAGTAATGAAAGGAATTAGTAAAGACTTTGATTTTGAGCGTTTTCAACCCAATATTATTGAAGGGAAACAAATTGCGTTTTCAGATTCTACCTATTCAAAAGACATTTTAATTAGTA
>JBBAKZ010000488.1:0-2276 GCA_040403275.1 Arcicella sp.
GAACCTGCATATACATAAAGGTTTGTAAACAACTTGCTTCCCAAACGGTTTTTTGGTAACATACCTTTCACGGCAGATTCCATAATTCCTCTTGGGTTTTTAGCCAACACTTCTCTTGGGGTAGCAAAACGCTGACCACCTGGATAGCCCGTATGACGGATATAAACCTTATTGTTCAATTTCTTGCCAGTAAAACGAATTTTCTCAGCATTGATAACAATAACATTATCACCACAATCTACGTGCGGTGTGTATGAAGCCTTGTGTTTGCCACGCAAGATCATTGCGATATGAGAACTCAAACGACCTACAATTTGGTTTTCTGCATCCACAACAACCCATGCTTTTTCAACAGAAGCAACGTTTGAGGAGATGGTTTTATAACTTAAAGTATCCACTTTATTATTGGTTAAAAGTCCGATAATATTTTCTCAAAGAAAGCACCTTTGCCACAAGGTGTTATAAAATTGTACTTACGCTGGACTTTTATTAAGGTTCGTAAATAGTTCTTTTATACATCAGACGTTGGAACGACTCTGATTTTCAATGATTTGTCCTTTATTTCTTTCCGAACGGGCATCCAGTTTAAATTTGGGAACGCAAAATTAGTGAATGTTTTGAGTATATGCAAAGAGATTTTAAAAAGTTTTGGCAGTTTTCTGAAAATTGTCTTTATTCGCCTGAAAAGTAAATACTAAAAGGGATTTAGCTAGATAAATAAATTTCAAAAAACTGGTTAATTATTCGATAATAGTAAACTATTTAGATCTTTCAGCATTGATTCATTCCCCGATTATTGTACTATTTGATTTTTATATGGTTCTAAATTCTTTCTACTACCTGCCTAATTTTGGTATTGGCTTCCATTCCTTATTGATCAACGAACGCATGATTATCAAGAAACTCAAAATCGTTAATTGGTCGTATTTTTTATTCAATCCCAGAAACTTTAACCAAATATTCTTTTGTTAAAAATGTGAACGTAACTTTGCAAGAATAGCGGTTCACGGTGAACGGTTCACGGGAAATAAAAGTCGTCAAATCCGTTCACCGTTCACCGTGTACCGTAAATAAAAATGAAAGGAGCTAATAATACATATTTTGGAAATATAAAGGAAGGCATTAAAACTTCTTTGAAAGGGCTTTCCTTAACTTGGAGGCATTTAAAGGATGCACGCCAAAGTCGCAAACCTATTTTTGTGGATAATCCTGATTATTTTAAACAACAAACGGGCATTGTAACGCTTCAATATCCGCATCAGCATTTGCCTTTGCCCGATAATGGACGTTATCAATTGCACAACGAAATGGATGATTGTATTGTCTGTGATAAATGTGCCAAAGTCTGCCCCGTTGATTGTATCGAAATAGAACCGATTAAAGCTACAGGTATTGCAGGATATGCTTCTGATGGTTCTGCCATTCGTCTTTTTGCCGCAAAGTTTGATATTGACATGGCAAAATGTATGTTCTGTGGACTTTGCACAACCGTTTGCCCAACGGAATGTCTGACAATGACTTCGGAATATGATTTTTCAACTTTTGATATTACTACGCATAATTTTGAATTTGGAAATCTTACGCCTGCACAATCACAAGAAAAACGGGAATTGTACGAGCAATTCGTTGCTGAGAAAGAGGCGTTGAAGCAATCGGCAGTCAGCAGTCGGCAGTCACTAGTTAGCGGTGACGTAATTCCAGAAATTGCCAAGCCGAAACCTGCCTTTAAACCAGCTTTTAAAAAACCCCTTGAAAATCCGGAAGTTGAAAAAGTAGAAGAAAAGTCAGTAGAAGCAGTTCCTACATCAAAACCAGTTTTCAAACCGGCCTTCAAAAAACCGGTTGAGAATATAGCAGTTGTAGAAAATATAGCGGAGGAAAAAGTTGCAGAAACGCCAAAACCCAAGCCTGTTTTCAAGCCAAGTTTCAAAAAAACCTTCGAAAATACGGAATCGGTAGGAGAGGAGAAGATTGAAGAAGGTTCAAAACCCAAACCCGTTTTCAAACCAACATTTAAGCCAAAACCCAAAACGGAAGACTCTAATAACTAGCAACCAAACGTGATTCAATACATTTTCATAGCCTTTATTATCCTAACAATCCTGTCGGCAAGTGTCGTTTTATGGTCGAAAAATGTTCTTTATGCGGCCTTTAGTTTATTACTGACTTTCCTGGGAATTGCTGCTCTGTATGTGCTGGCTGGAGCAGATTTTTTGGCCATAACGCAAGTGTTGGTGTACGTGGGGGGGATTTTAGTATTATTGATTTTTGGCGTA
>JBBAKZ010000489.1:0-2268 GCA_040403275.1 Arcicella sp.
CCGCTACGTCCACATTATTTGAAGTGTGCATCCAACCACAATATTGATTAAACCCCTGATATACAAACATTTGCCCCCAAGTGACGGCTCCGTAAGCGTTCAAACCTTCTTCGCTGACCACTTGTACTTCTGGACGAAAATAGAAAGTTACGTGAGGATTAATGTACAAAATGGCATTGCCCGAAGCCGTTTTGGAAGGAGCAATGGCAAAACCATTTGAACCTGTTTGTTGGTAATCTCCAAATGCTGCGGAAGCGTTTACCTTTTTGCTTTTTGAAAT
Organism: Arcicella sp.; assembly: GCA_040403275.1. Classification (GTDB taxonomy): domain Bacteria; phylum Bacteroidota; class Bacteroidia; order Cytophagales; family Spirosomataceae; genus Arcicella. The sequence goes on from JBBAKZ010000489.1 coordinate 281, forward strand.
TCCTTCCATTTGATTCCCCGAGTAAAACTTCTTGATTTCGTCATTAGAAATATCAGCGGTTGAAATCGCACCAATACTGCCATCCGTCCATAGAAGTGGATACCACGGCTGAAAACGAGTTAATAAAGCAGGTTTCACTTCGGGGTGTTTGTAAAGGTAAAAATTAATTCCGTCGGCATACGCATTAAGTAATTTCTTTAACCAAGGTTCTGCTTTTTTATAATCGGCCATGGCATCGACCGAATCAATTAACAATCTGATTTGTAAATCGTTGTATAATTCTTTTTCCCCTTTAATTTCTGAAAGTCGGCCCAATTTTTCGATATAATTCATTTCCACTCGCTTAAAATCATCTTCGCATTGGGCAAATAATAAGCCAAAGACGGCATCTGCATCCGACTTGCCGTAGATGTGCGGAATTCCCCAAGTATCACGGATAATTTCAACTTTATTCGCTTGTTGCTGAAAACGAGTAATTTCATTTTTTGTAAATTTTTGGGCGAAAATTTGGGATGGAAAAATAAGAAAAAATAATAAAAGCTTTTTCATGGAATTTTTGGGTTGATGAATGTGCAAAGTTATTTAAAATTAGGAATTATGCACAAAGAATCAAGAATGGAAAAAGTTGTTTAGGTCAACGCACTTATAAATTCTTAATGCTTAATTCTGAGTTAATTTTTTCAGAATAGTAATAAATAAATTTTCAATTTGATTCTGTTAAGATTTTATTCATGAAGATAGCCAATTGAAATCAAGTAAAAAAATATCGTCTTCGTCTTTATAAAAACAAACGAACAATTTTGTTATTACTATGAAACAAAAACTACTTAGTCTTTTATTATTCACTACAATTTTATCCACGGAAACCTTTGCTCAAAAGGAGGCTCGGTGGACAAATCTTTTTGATGGAAAAACATTAAACGGCTTCAAACAATTAGGCGGAAAAGCCCTCTACGAAGCCAAGAATGGTGAAATCGTAGGTACAACTGTAAAAGATACGCCCAATTCATTTTTGGCAACCGAAAAAGAATACGGTGATTTTATCCTTGAACTTGACTTAAAACTGGACGATGTAATGAACGGAGGCGTGCAGTTTCGTAGTTTATCTTTGCCCGATTACCAGAATGGCCGTGTTCATGGCTATCAAATGGAAGTTGACCCTTCCGACCGAGCTTGGTCTGGGGCAATTTATGACGAAGGAAGACGTGATTGGTTATACATTCCAAACATTAATCCTGAAGGGAAAAAGGCATTTAAACCCGTTGGTCAGTGGAATAAATATCGTATTGAAGCCATCGGCAGTACCATTCGTACTTGGATAAACGGTGTACCAACGGCTCATTTAATTGACGATATGACAGCCAAAGGATTTATTGCTTTACAGGTTCATGCAATTTATGGACCGATGAAAGAAGGCATGAAAATCCGTTGGAAAAATATCAGAATTCAAACAGAAAACCTAAAACCAAGTCCGCTTGATAATTGTCCTGTGGTGAATTTAGTACTGAATAATCTTTCGGAACAAGAAAAAGCACAAGGTTTCAAAATGCTTTTTAACGGTAAAGATTTTACAGGATGGCGTGCTGTTCACGGTGCTGAAATGCCCAAACAACATTGGGCAGTCGTTGATGGAACAATTAATGTAAGTCCATCAGATGGTTCAGAAACCGGCAATGATATCGTAACAGATCAGCAATTCGGCGCATTTGAAATGACTTTTGAGTTCAAACTTTCAGACGGTGCCAATTCAGGCGTAAAATATTTTGTAAATGAAGCCTTTGATTCCGGTGGAAAATCTGGTATTGGTTTAGAATACCAAGTTTTAGACGATGAAAAACACCCTGATGCCAAACTAGGAGCGGCAGGAAATCGTACATTGGCGAGTGTTTACGATTTGATTCCTTCCTATAAAATTGACAAAGATTTGAAAATGGATAAGCGATTCATCAAAAAAATCGGTGAATGGAATCAAGCAAGAATCGTAGCTT